>NZ_JAGTTT010000064.1:0-3180 GCF_018223505.1 Anaerostipes sp. Marseille-Q3525 | reverse complement strand
TCTGGAAGTGTTTTTAAAAATTCGTATGCTTCTTCTATTGTCATATCTGGATCATAGTCGGTTTCATAAGTTTTACTCCGCATGTATGGACGGCTTAAACTGTTTTTCTTTTCATCCTCGCGAATATTAGAACTTACATATGACACAACTGCAATTGAATTTTGCTGGTTTACTGTTGTCTGTAAAAACAAAATCCGATGGTAATCTGTCACAACTCCATCAGATTGTTCTATTTTTTTACATAGTGCCATTTCATTTTCCTCCTATTTAAACGTTATTTTACCGGACCATGTTACACCAATTGCAGCGTTGTTAGTTACATTCGTATTATTATTAAAAGTCATTGAAACTCTAACTGCATTACCATTAATCGCTGCCTCATACGATACTGGTTTAACATAAGTTGATGAAGCAGAACCATGTGTATATTTTCCATTTGATCTACCAATAAAACCACTTACAGATGATGCAACTACATTGCTTGCATCTATCGGTTTATTAATTGGTATTGTAAAAACTACATATTTACCATCACTTGTAGCAAATCCTGCACCTTGATAGTACAACTGTATAGAATCGCCTGCTCGATAATATGGTTTGATTTTTGATGTTTTTGGTGCTTGGAAATACATATCATTTTGATCACAATATAACATCCAGTGATCTTCCCAAGTATCATGAATGCCGCGGTTAACACCTCCGCCGCCAACACCTACCCCAATACAATATTCCATGTTTATATTACTTTGAAATCTAACAACGTCACAACTCTCTATTGTCATTCCCTCATAATCAACACTTGCATCAGTGGACGAATGGCTTATAGTAATATCTGTACTCTTGTCAACTCCTGTTACTCTAGTTGTTAATAATACTCCATTTAATTCGCTAATATCCCCAGAAATAAATGCATCCAGATTATCCTCATATACTAAACCGCCAATTATAAAAGTAGAATTATGCAAACCATTAGATGATTTTCCAGAATTAAGAGTAATATACGAACTAGCCTGTTGTCCTTCACCGTCAGCGTTCGTTCCGTATAGCGTATTTGTATCTAACTCAATGATTCTGGCCTTATTCATCTGAATATAATCGGATTCAATAGATAACGCCCTTGTGATACCAGTTGAAAATTCCGATTCTTCTACCACTTGAGATGTTATAAGGCCAACTCCTCCGCACATTTCAATAATAGCATCTGTCGAATTTAATCCTAATTCAATTTTCTTTTCCGAATATTTTGCTAAAATAGTGTCTCCATCTCGGATGTTAACCGAATCTGGATCTATTAACACATTTGATCCTAAGATTTCGTCAGTCATATTTCCAACAACCAGACCATCCTCTGAACCTTTAAGATAGTTCGTTGCTGTTTTGGCTGCATTATTGGCAGTACCCTGTGCATTGTTTGCTTTATTCCATGCTTCCTTAGCTGCTTCATAACTGCTAGATTTACTTACTGCAGAATAACTAAAAGAGCCGTTCGTCATCACTGTTAAATCTACAAAATACAATGTATTCGTAGAACCTGATGTATACGACGGCTCTGTTGTCTGCCAGTTTCCACCTGGAGGATTTGATGTCGGTTTTGATGGTGCTGTGGCTGTGGAAGACTGTAGTAAGTAATATCTTGTTACTTTGTCGATGTCTATAATTCTGGAAATTGTTATTTCAGCTTTAGCTTTTACCATCACCAAACGCCTCCCTTATTATCCTTCGAGCTGACATGTATACGCCTGTGAATTGGTTACATCATCTGCTGTAACAGTCAAAGATTTCGCTGTTGCAATTGCTGTATCGCTTCCAGCTTTATACCATTTGATGGAACCGAGTGATCCGCATACTCCTGCATCGGTAATGCTCTGTTCTACTGATCCTTTCCAGACATGGGCTGTAAGCACTGTTGATCCAGCATTATTCTTGAAGATTATTCCATTTGATGATGTAATTGTTAATGTGATCGCATCTGCTCCGGCTGCACCTGTTGCTCCCTGCTTTGCTACACTGTACTGTGTTGCCGTTCCACCATTCGTGTATGTAAATACTGTTTTTGTCCATAAATACTGCCCCGCAGATACGTTTGGCGGTGTAGGCTGCCATCCACTCGATGGTGCAGATGTATTAGAAGATGATGCAGCATAGGTAATATCTGCTTTAGAAATACCATTACCTGTTGCACCGGTGTTTCCTTTGTCTCCCTGAACACCTTTGATATTTCCGTCATATACCCATTTAGCATTCTGTGCATTACCTGCAACAGTACATTTGTATGTATTACCTGTAGTTGTATTAAGATACATATCGTTTACACGTGCGTTTGCTACTCCTGACCCAGTAAATGCTGCAGCTGTCGTAGATGTACCTGTAATTCCAGTACCTGAATACCACTGTGATCCTGTTGTTCCAGTCGCGCCTGTTGCTCCCTGTTTTGCTACACTATAACTTACAGATGTTGTGTTATCTGTATAAGTAGTTGTAACCCTTGTCCATAAATACTGTCCTGCAGATACCGAAGGGATCGTTGTAGACCATCCACTTGTTGGTACAGATGTGTTAGAACTGGAACCGACATACTCTGCTACTGGTGTTCCTTTGATACCTTTTCCTGTTGCTCCTGTGGCACCTGTTTTAGCTACTGCAAATGAAAATTTCTTATTCATTGTGATTCCGTCTACAACGACTGGAATTGTTGCTTCACATGCTGTGCTGATCGTAGCTGTTGTTTTGAATGTGACTTTAACTTTTGAAGTCCCACTGTTTTCTACTGTAGCACTGATACCAGTCGGGCAAACGATATCTGCTGCCGTTACCGCTACCGAAGTACATTGATTTGATCCGCAGTATGCTACCGCTTCTGTTGTACATGTCTGTCCTGATCCAGCTCCACCTGTTCCTCCAACAAATGTATATGAATCACTTGTAAGTGTGACCGAATACCCATCTGTTACGTCGATAAGAGTTGCTTGATTTGATGCTTTAACTGCCATTTAATTTTCCTCCTTAAACTATTAATTCACACATGAATGTTACATTCACATCTACATCATCTGGACTGACTTTAAACGAAAAACCATCATTTATAAGCCTTGAATCGTTGGATGATATAACACCATATGATTCTTCATTAGTTCTTTTCCATTTCCACTGTATATAAGCGCTGTCGCCAAATACTTCTTT
>NZ_JAGTTT010000063.1:0-3432 GCF_018223505.1 Anaerostipes sp. Marseille-Q3525 | reverse complement strand
CTTTAAAATGGAACTTCAGAACGTTTCCTTCGGGTGCTTTTGTCAGGACAATGCTTTCTTTCACTCCTGTATTCAGGGATTCATAGGAAAATGTGCAGTCTTTCTTCTCTGATTCATATGAGACTTTGACCTGTTTTTCCTCGGTATTTCCCCGTGCATCTTCCACCGTTTCTTCTTCCAGTCCGGTACGTGTTAATTTCTTTACCGATGTGAGGGCATCTTCCTGATCGTCTTTGTCTGTTGCTTCTGTATCTGCTGTCTGATCGTCAGATGTTGCTTCTGTCACTGCACGGACTGCCTGATCTGCCTGTGCAACTGCCTGTTCCACAGCTTTGGATGTCTGGTTATCTGACTGATCTTTTGAATCTGTTGTGTTGTCTGTATCTGTATTATCTTTATTCTCTTTTTCCTCTCCATAGATTGGTGCGAAAGAGATCTCATACTTTCCATTTTCCATCAAAACCGGGGTCTTGTCTGTCAGTTTCTTTGGCAGATAGTGTTTCTTATCCCCTGTTTCATTTTCATAGGCATAGTCTTTTAAGCTGTTTCCGTTCTCGCTTTTTGAATCTTCTACTTTTACGAGTGTTGGATCGTAGTCTTCTAATGTTCCATTGTCTGTTTCAAAACGGACATCCTGGCCGTAAAAGATAGTTTGTTTCTTTCCATTTGAGAGCTGAAATGTTGTAGAATTCTTTGTGTTTTCACCTTTTATTACTTCTTTAGATTCTATCTTTGTATTTTCTGTTTTCTCAGATGCATAGATTTTCCGTGTCATTGTTGCAATCTGTGACCATTCGGCTGTTGTAGTAATCATTGTTATAATCAAGATCAATGCGAGCAGTCTCTTTGGTAAACTTTTTCTCATATTTAATAATTCCTTTTCTTTTTTATCATATCTATTTGCTTCTTATTCTTGTATCTGCTACTATAATATTATCCATGTGATACTGCTATCTGCTGTGTGCAGATAGACCGGTTGCCAGCCTTTGTATTCCATGGATTTTTTAATGTCCATAACCTTTTTCCCTCTTTCCGATTAAATGATGCCTTCTAAATTAGGGGTATTATTAAAATTTCCAATAATACCCCACCTACCATGTATCAATATTTTATTGTTTTCGTTTTTCATTTTACTATATGATAATTCTTTTTTCAACAACTATTTTAATTTAAAATAGTTAGATGTATTAAATTTATTTTTTTATTGAAAATATTCATATATTCATATAAAATATACCTAAGGAGTTGATAACCTATGAAATACAAAAAACTAACCCAATCACAATTACATATTATGAAAATATTATGGAACGAAAAAAAGCCTATGATTGCTTCTGATTTTGTTCAGCTTGATTCTTCGCTGAATCTGAACTCTGTTCAATCTGCATTGCGTTCTTTACTTAAGAAAAACTATATTGAAGTTTCCGACATTGTATATAGTGGTAAGGTTTTAACCAGAAGCTATATTCCTGTTGTTTCTTCTGAAGACTATGCTTCCGAGAATATTAACGGAGTTGTGAAGGATCTTTTATCTTCTAATATTCTTTTTCAATATGTAGAATCTGAAAATGATATTGAAGTTATTGAACGTTTACAGAAGAAATTAGAAGAACGTAAGAAAGCTCTGGAAAGGAAGTCCTAATATGACACCTGCAAATTATGGTTCCGTATTCAGTTCCTGTCTTTTTGGCAGTCTGATGATGCTTTATCTTTTTGTATTTTGCAGAAGTAACCGATTTATCTTAAGAAATGGAACTTCTGTGATTTATCTTGCTGTCGGAGTTGTCATGATCCGTATGCTTTTGCCTTGGAATTTTCATTTTGCCATGAATGTTGAATCCCATAAAATTCTTCCTTTTCTTTTTAATCTTTTAAGAGTGAAGATTTCATCTGTGGAATTTCTGACAATTCTTGTGATCATTTTGAGTGTTGGCAGTTGTTTAAGACTTGCTATATATTTTTATAAGCTTGTCTGCTATCATCATTTGCTTCATCAGTTAAATCCTCTTGATGACTTCAAAGTATCAAGGATTTTTTCTGATGTTTTGGAAGAATATCATTGCACGAAACAGATTTCAGTCTTTCAGGTACCTGGTCTTTCCAGTCCTGCAATTTCTGGTCTGCTTCATCCTGTGATTCTTCTTCCTGACAGCGAATACAGTGAGCAGGATCTGCGTTTTATTTTTATGCATGAGCTTAATCATTATCTGCATCATGACTTGTGGAAGAGTTTTTTCTGGGAACTGGTTGTATGTATTTACTGGTGGAATCCTCTTTCTTATATGATTCGCCGCCAGATCAAAGATACTGCTGAATATGCAAATGATATCAGTCTTACCAGAGATATGGATGAATTTACACGAACTGATTATATGTTGAGTCTTCTTAAGACTTCCAAACAAACTCATACCTTTCACGCCCTTCCAACACTGCATTTTCAGGAAGGTACGATTTTAAGTATTGAGAAAAGATGCGATCTGATCAGTGAGAGTCCAAAGATTCATAAAAATACATTTTCACAATTTCTGCATATTGGATGTATCTCTTTGTTATTTATTCTTTCGTTATGTTTTATCTTTCAACCTAGTTCACCACCCTCAAATCTTGACGATGATGGTGCTGTTATCTTTGATAAGCCTAATAGCAGTAATTCATTCTATATAAAACGAAAAGATGGCAAAGGTTATGATTTATATATCAAACAAGAAGATAGTTTTATGAATGCAGGAATCATTGAAAATCCTGAAGATTATAAAGGTTCAAAAATCTATTCCAATAAAAAGGAGGCTATGAAAATTTATGAAAACATTGAATAGGTTTATTTTTCTTTTTTTATTTAGTTTTATCGCAATTGGTCTATTTTCTGACTTAACTGTTTCAGCTCAGAACACCACTTCAAAACCTTCTACTGTTATTTCTGAAGAAGATTCTTCTGTATATAGTGGTGATGTTATAGTTTGGAAGTATAAAACTATGAATGGTAAATTATACAAAAGGAAATACAATCAAACAACAAAAAAATGGATTGGTAAGTGGATTCAAGCTTAAAAAAGAAAGGCCAGCAGATTTAATTGCTCTGCTAACCTTTCTTTTTTTCTATTAATTTCTGCGTAATCATTGAAACCATAATCCCACAAAATGCCCCACAGCTGTCGATCATCACATCAAATACTTTTCCTTCTCTCCCTGGAACAAATAATTGATGGATCTCATCAGTTGACGCATACCCTGTAGAGATCAACTGTGCGATCAATACTGCTTTCTTTCGATCCTTCACATCACAGGATACTGCCTTATAAGTAAAGAATCCAAGCACTGCATATTCTGTAAAATGTGCTGTCTTTCTAACGAATGTATGCACTACTTCCGCATGCATCATAAGATCTGCATTAGAATGAATCTGGAAGAATCCAAAAAAACTTAAGATCCTTG
>NZ_JAGTTT010000062.1:0-3756 GCF_018223505.1 Anaerostipes sp. Marseille-Q3525 | reverse complement strand
AAATAATCATAGGTTTGTTATTATTAAGTTAAGCAAGACCTGACAATAGATGAAATAACCCCGGGAATTATTTTATCTATTGTCAGGTCTTTGTTATATAAAGAAAAATGAAAATTTTTAAATCCAGAAAAAAAGGAGGAAAACAAAATGGATTATGAAAATACAGCAAAAAAGATCCTTCAAAGAGTTGGAGGAAAAGATAATGTCATCAATCTGGTACATTGTATGACAAGACTTCGTTTCACATTAAAAGATGAATCCATCGTTGATGATGAAGCAGTAAAGAAAACAAAAGGTGTTATGGGAATCATGAAAAAGGGCGGACAATATCAGATCATTATTGGAAATGATGTTGGAAACGTATTTAACGAACTAAATAAACTTGGGAATTTTTCTAATGAAGTAAAAGAAGTACCAGTAAAATCGAATGAAAAGAAAAATATCTTTACAATGCTGATGGATACGATTTCAGGTATCATGGCACCTGTTATTCCAGCAATCATTGGTGCAGCTATGATCAAAGTATTGCTTACATTACTTCCTATGATCGGTGTGTTAAGCACAAATGGGCAAACATATCAGTTATTAAGTGTTATAGGAGATGGTGCGTTTTTCTTCATGCCAGTACTGATTGCAATTTCAGCATCCAAAAAGTTTGGAACAAATATGTATTATGCAGCAAGTATTGCACTGATCATGTTACATCCAAACTTGATCACACTGATGAATACAGCACATGTTGCAGGACAGACTGTGAAATTTTTGAAATATATTCCGGTAACTTATGCATCCTATTCTTATTCGGTTATCCCAATCATTTTGGCAGTATATTCTCTAAGATATGTAGAACGTTTTGTAGATAAAATCACGCCAGTTGTCACAAAGAACTTCTTAAAACCAATGTTAGTTGTTTTAATTGAAGCACCGATCGCATTGATCATTCTTGGACCTTTAGGAGCTATTTGCGGTAATGGATTATCAACAGTAGTTTATGCAATTCATGATAAATTAGGATTTATTGCCATTGGTCTTGTGGCTGGCGTTTATCCATTCGTTGTTATGGCAGGTATGCATCATGCATTTACACCGATTAAATTAGGGATGATCGCAACAACAGGATATGAGAACTTTATCTGTATCGGAGAATTATGTTCTAATATGGCACAGGGTGCAGCCTCCCTTGCAGTTGCGCTTCGAAGCAAAAACAAAGACTTTAAACAGATCGCAGGATCTTCTGCGTTTTCAGCATTATTTGCTGGTATCACAGAACCTGCACTTTATGGTGTAACACTTCGTTTAAAACGACCAATGTTAGGAGCATGTATTGGTGGTGCTGTTGGTGGATTAGTCGGTGGATTTTTCCAAATGAAATGTTTTGGAATTGCAACACCAGCAATCGTAACGATTGTTCAGTATGTAGAAAAAGGAAAACCACAGACATTATTATTTGCAGCACTCACAATTTTGGTTACAGTAGTTGTTACATTTGTTGCAACACTGATTATTGGCTTTGAAGATATTGTAGATGAAGATGATGATTTAGATTTTGTAGAAGAATCTAATGCACAGTTATTAGATAATGAGATCAGCATTACAAGTCCAGTTGAAGGGAAAGTGATTCCTTTAACAGAAGTGAAAGATTCAACATTTGCGCAAGAAATCTTAGGAAAAGGAGCAGCGGTCATTCCTGAAAAAGGAGTTGTCTATGCACCATTTGACGGAAAAGTAGATGCTGTTTTTGAAACAGGACATGCATTAGGATTAGTAAGTGAAGATGGAGTAGAACTTTTGGTACATGTAGGAATCGATACAGTAAATTTAAAAGGAAAATATTTTACTCCAAAGAAAAAATCTGGAGATACAATGAAAAAAGGGGATATCTTACTAGAATTTGATATTGACAAGATTAAAGCAAATGGATACGATGTAACAACACCGATCATTATTTCCAATACAGAACAATTTGCAAAAGTCAAAGCATGTGAAGATAAAGTAGTAACAAAGGAAAGTAAATTATTAAGTGTACAGTAGCAGAAAGGAAGCGTAACATTTATGGAAGAAATGAAAGTTACAAAATTTCCAGAAGGATTTTTGTGGGGAAGTGCTTCAGCTGCCTATCAGATTGAAGGTGGCTGGAGAGAAGATGGAAAAGGGATCACAAACTGGGATCAATTTGTAAGGATTCCAGGAAAAACATATAAAGCGACAACTGGAGATGTTGCAGTTGACCATTATCATCGCTACAAAGAAGATATCGCGTTGATGGCGGAAATGGGATTAAAAACTTATCGTTTTTCTGTTTCATGGGCAAGAATCTATCCGGAAGGAAGAGGAGAGGTCAATCCCAAAGGAATTGAGTTTTATGAAAATATTATTGATGAATGTTTAAAATATGGGATTGAACCAATGGTGACAATCTACCATTGGGATCTTCCTCAGGCATTAGTGGATCTCTATGGAGGATGGGAATCTGAGGAGATCATTGAGGATTATGTAAATTATGCTAAGACTTTATTTAAGGCATATGGAAGTAAGGTAAAATACTGGATTACATTTAATGAACAAAATATTTTTACATCACTTGGATGGCTGACAGCACAGCATCCTCCAGGAAAGTTTGACGATCAGAAAACATTTTATCAAGTGAACCATCACGTCTTTATGGCACATGCAAAGGCTGTTTTGGCATATCGCGAGATGGGCGGAACAGGAAAGATTGGTGCAAGCTTTGCTTATACACCATCTTATGCACTTGATTGTAAACCTGAAAATGTTATGTCAAAACATGATTATGATGAACTGAAGAATTTCTGGTGGATGGATGTTTATGCATATGGAAGATATCCCAAAGCAGCCATGAATTATTTAAGAAAAAAAGGATTTGCACCAGTTGTCACAAAAGACGATCAGAAAATTTTAAAGGCAGCAGCGGCAGAGATTGATTTTATGGGAGTTAATTATTATCAAAGTTGTGTATGCGAGTATAATCCGATGGATGGAGTAACACCATATGGTACAATGAATACAACAGGAGTGAAAGGTTCTGCGCAGGTACTTGGAGTTCCTGGAATTTATAAAAATCCAGCCAATCCATATTTGATGACAACAGACTGGGATTGGAGTATTGATCCAGTTGGGCTTCGCTATTGTTGTCGTGAGATCACAAGTCGTTATGATCTGCCAATCATCATTTCGGAAAATGGACTTGGAGCATTTGATAAGAAGACGGAAGATAATAAGATTCATGATGAATATCGAATTGATTATATAAGAGAACATTTAAAAGAATTAGGAAAAGCCATCGAGGAAGGCTGTGAAGTGCTTGCATATTGTACATGGTCTTTTACGGATTTGTTAAGCTGGCTGAATGGATATCAAAAACGATATGGATTTGTGTATGTAGATCGCGAAGAAGAAGAGGGCGCTACATTAGATCGATATAAGAAAGATAGTTTTTATTGGTATCAAGATGTGATCAAACAGGATGGAGAGAATCTGTTTAACATAATAAATAACTAAGATTTCCCATTTTAGGTATGGGAAGTCTTAGTAAATAATTAGAAATTTTGGATAGAGAAAAAAAGAAAACATTCTTAAAAAACTGAATAACTTTGATATAAAAATGAAATCCTAGAATCTTTTCAGTGAAAAGACTCTGGGATTTTTATATATTGTATACAAAAAATAAAACACAAAAATCGTTAAAATAAGACAAAAATAACAGTGTAAATTATATCGAAAATCATGTAAATGTGC
>NZ_JAGTTT010000061.1:0-3881 GCF_018223505.1 Anaerostipes sp. Marseille-Q3525 | reverse complement strand
TTCCTGTCCCATTGATAATAGGTTTTAAAAATAATAAAAATAATTTCCTACCATTTTCTTCTATAAACTTTTGATCTTTTTCTGAATAAATTTCTTCATAATATTCATAAAACTTTTGCATTGCCAATGGCATTTGCAACATTCCAGATACAATAAATTGATTTCGATCAGATGATACCTTCATATACATTTGATTATTATCTGCGATATTCCATAGACTGTTATATTTCGATTCTTCTTGTGGATGTAGTTTTAACTTTAATGTTTTAATATCGTAAACACCTGCAAGAATTACAGAATGAAATGTTACATCTTTTCCCTGCTGGCATTTTAAATATTTCTCTCTTAGAAGTCCGAGGAAAGATAAGAAAATCTGATTGTCTGAACTTTTGTCTACTTCATCGGCAGCTTCAAAACTTAAACTCAAAACCAGATAATCTTGTTTTCGCAATTCTTTTTCCAGAAGATAAAGCAAGGTTGTCTTACCATATTGTCTGGCTCGATTGATCGTAAAGTATTGTCCTGATTCGATATATTGATTGATAATCTGCTGAATCCTGTTGCTAAGATCAACCATATAATTTTTCTCCGGGATACATGTTCCTGTTGTACAAAACTTCTTAGCCATAAACCCCAACCTCCTTTCTTGTCCACTCTCTATTAATTACACCCTTATTCTACAATTCATCAAAATCAAATATCATTGGGATTGTGCTTTCCTGATAATATTTCTGTTCTTTTTCAAAATAAGCTTCTAATCCTTTATAGTCTTGTTCGTGCTGTGCTTTATTAAGATATCGATTATATTCTGCTTTATGAATATCACGGATGATCACTGGAACAATATTATGATCCAGACATTGTTTTAGAATGATCATACGCCCGACTCTCCCATTTCCATCCTGAAATGGATGAATATTCTCAAACTGTGCATGAAATTTAGCAATATCGTATAATGTAATTTTCTCTGCGTTATGATACTTTTCTAATAACTGATGAATCTTTTCTGGAACTTCTTGTGGCAATGCTGTCTGGATATCACTGACTCTGTTTGCACGCTTTTTCCACCCACCAATTGCATATCCATTTGCTCGATCTTCAAAAACACCTTCCTTTAAATTTTTATGCATATTTTTTATGATATCTTCTGACAAAGGTTTTTCCATACATTTCATTACATAATTAAACATTTTGAAATGACCATTCATTTCTTCTATATCTTTTGTTCGAAAAATCATGTCTGGATCATCCACATATAAAGTTCCTGTTTCAAACATACTTGCTGTCTGTTTCTCTGTTAAGGTACTTCCTTCAATTCGATTGGAATTATACGCCATACTCCTCTGTGTATAACCGTATACTCCGCTTCGATCCTGTTTTTTAAATTCTATTTGCAGTCTGTCTTTTAATCGTTTCATATATGTTTCATTTTCCATGATTTTATCTCACCTCTTTTATTTAATCTGTTATTTTTAAGTATAGCATGAATTATGAATTTCTACATCTATTCTTTTAGAAGTCTATCCAATAATACTTCCCGATTATTTATAAACATCTCCGTAATCTGATAACTTTCCGTCTCCTCATACTCACATAAATGAATCCTACCATCATCAAAACAATAAATGTCAGCGTCTGGAATTCCTAGTAAAATCGGTGAATGTGTAACAATAAAGAACTGTGCTCCTTTTCTTGCACATTTATATATCTCCATTAATAATGTTAATTGTCTTTGTGGTGATAATGCCGCTTCTGGCTCATCAAAAAGATACAATCCATTGGGCTGTAGATTATTTTGTGCTAATGCCAAGAAACCTTCTCCGTGTGATCTCTCATGATATCTGGCTGAATCTATTCCACCATATTCTTCTTCCTTCGTTGCAACATTATAGAAACTTTCTGCTCTAAGAAAATATCCCCATTTTTCCTTCCGATATCCTTTTACAACTCTGATGGCATCGCATAATTCGGAGTGTGTATCATGCGTAGAAAATACATAGTTTTTCGTTCCACCTTCTGGATTAAATCCATGAGCTATGGCAATTGCTTCTAATAATGTAGACTTTCCACTTCCATTTTCTCCAACAAAAAAGTTGATTGAATTTTGAAATTCTAGTCTTTCAACATCTTTTAATGCTTCTATTTGTTTTAGGTAACTGTCATCATCTATTTTGTTCCAGTCAAATATAATGCCCTGTATAAACTGATCATTCATTGGATTTCCTCTCTCCTGCTCCCTTCTTCCCAATCTTTGCAATGCGTTAAATACTCTATAAGTTTATCTGTATTGTTATCATAATCATATTGTGAAATTCCTTTATAAAGTGCCAACTCTGTAAAAAGTCCACTACAATTTGATTCAATATATCCTGAAGCTTCATCTATGTAAACATATATTTTCTCTTCATCATCCATTTCTTGATAATATTCCTTGCTTGCCGTTGAATCTTCAACACGATATGCATGGAATTTTATATCTTCCGATGAAATATTCTCTCCATCGAGTGAATGCATGATATTGAACCTGCATATTTTCATTTCAATATCTGATATATTTTGCGTAATATCTTTTATGATAAATTTTTGCTTTAAATAATCAATCACTTCTTCTATGCTTTTCTCACCAATAATTGATGGATTTTTATATTTTTTGATCAAGCTTTTGACGTATTTATTCATGTTCATTTGTTACCCCTTTTTTGTTTTTATCTTCTTATTGTTATATATTTGATAAACTAAAAATCATTTTATCACTTTACATTTTATCAAAAAAAGATATGACACGAAACTGTCTTTTCATATTTCTATATCTCGAAATACTTATTCTATAGGATATTCAAAAAGCGAATCTATAGAAACTCCCAATACTTTAGATAACCCATATAATTCTATATCTGTTACCGTTCTACTTTTATCCTCAATTCGTGAAATAGATCCTCTGCAAATATATATTGCTAATGTTTCTAATTTATCTGAAAGTTCTTGTTGACTCATCTTTTTTTGTTTCCTTAATATTTTCAGATTGCTTCCAATTAAATTTTTTTCATTACTATCAATTATTCTTGCCATTTTTATCTCCTTTATTTTTGTCTTGTCACAGGACAAAAATAAAGATATTATGAATCCGTGATAATATATTTCTTACTGGATATTATAAAGGTTGCGATGGAAACTGGCATGATTATGACGATAGCTGTAATCTGAATAGCGATGACGATGATTGTTGCAGTTTATTATGTTCATGTTTATGTTTATCTGGCTGTTCTGCATGTTGTTGTGATAGTGACACTTATATGAATGCTGGCAAATGTATTTCTCATTGTCTATGTTAAGGTCGTGAATTATGTTAGGGTATATTAAAACACAAAGAGATGATTTAAGAATATGCGATTTTCGCCTATACAAACAACAATATTGTGCACTATGTCAAGGAATAGGAAAAAAATATGGTATAGTTTATCGTTTAATTTTAAGTTATGACATGGTTTTCTTAGCATTAGTACTCGAAAATTTTGAAACAGAAATGACACCCCTATCTTTTAAATGTCCAACAAATCCATTCAAAAAAATAAACACGAGTATTTCTAATAATGTAATAGAATATTGTGCATTTATAAATTACTATCTTTCTGTTCTTAAATTGGAAGATGATATTATAGATGAAAAAATAATGTCAAAAAAATTATATTAAAATTTTTCAAACATAATTCACAATACCAAAACATATTAAATACATATGGTGCTAAATTAAATGTATTATCTGAATTAATGAGCAAAATAAATTCTCTAGAATCAGAAAATGCTTGTTTTGATCAACTATCAAATTTATTTGGTGAATTTTTTGTTGAGCTTTTTCAGTTATTTTTCAAATTATATAAAGA
>NZ_JAGTTT010000060.1:0-4013 GCF_018223505.1 Anaerostipes sp. Marseille-Q3525 | reverse complement strand
TAAAATGAACTATTGTGATTTAAATGAATATGAAGATTATATTGAAAATATTGAATTTTTTTTAAAAGAAAAATGTTTACAAATTTGTATTATAAATTCGGAGTTAAAAAATAGAAAGAAAATTTATATAAAAGATATTGAAGAAATATATTGGGAAAAGTATTTTTTTGATCAACAAGAAAATAGAAAGATTAAAAGTATGTGTGATGAAATTTCATATAGCTTGGTGGCAAGTGAAAGTAAATTAATACTATATACATTGGAAATTGATAACAATAAAAACTTAATTCAAATAGAAATAGGAGATGATTTTTACTTAAAAATAAAAGCAAAAGAAGTTGATATTATTCAAGCAATAAATAATTCTAAAAAAAGTTTTAATAAAAAAAGAAATAATAATAAATTTAATTATGATGTATGGAATGGTATTTTTACTTTTAAAATTAAAGATGAAAAATATATATTAAAAAATATAGAAAAAGGGAAGATTAATTACCAAAAATATAATAACCCAAAAGATTCATTAAAAATTAAACTATTAAAGGATTCCCAATATAATATATTATTATGCAGTCCAACATGGACATTAAAAATTAAAGCAGAATATTATAAGAAGAGAACTAATTATATTTAAACTCCCTGAGACTATAAATGATTAATTAAAGGAACTTTGCTCCCTTATAGTGGTTCTGATTAAAGAGGTGACAATATATGAAAAAAATTTCTATTATAGTTTTAATAATGATTATGTTTTATGTAGCTGCAAATATGGTTTGGTTAAAAGTTGTAAATAATAATATAGATGAATATTTAGACAAAGATAATGTAAGTAGAGAACTAATTAGCTATGAGGGTAAAAAAACTAATTTGGAATACTATATTATAACATGTAATTACAAAGGTGTAGAGAAGAAATTAAATCAGGGAGAAAAAGTAAATCAAATTTTTAAAAAGTCTGGAAAAACTCCGCTAATGATAGCGGCCACATTACCTGATTTTAAAGATGCAATAAAAATGTCACAGATATTAATAAAAGAGGGAGCAGATGTAAACAAGAGAGATATTTATGGTGCTAATGTATTATTTTATGTAGGGTATTATGATTATGAAAAAAGAACTTCAGAAGAAAATATTAAATTATTAAAATATTATATTGATAAAGATGCTGAAATAAATATAAGAGTTGATGGAGTAGATAATGATGGAAATTTAAAGAAGAATGGAAAAAGAATTTCTTTAATTCAATTTTATAAAGATAAAAAAATGGAAAAAGAAGCAAAATTTTTGTCCGAATCTGTTAAGTAGGGGCGAAAACTTAAGTGAATTTAAATTCCCTGAGACCTTACGAAGTCACATGGGATTTATTGTTGCGATGACAGGAATTGTTTTGATCAGCTTCAATGGGCAGAACTTAGAGTTAAATCCTTTTTGAGATGATTATTTATAAATTTGGACAGAGATTATAGGTTGGGACAAAAGGATCTATGATCAGAGTACAGGTCTATATTATCTGAATGCCAGATATTATAATCCAGAAGATGGAAGATTCCTAACAGAAGATACTTATCATGGAGAAAATGATAAACCTGATACGCAACATTTATACGTGTATTGTGCAAACAATCCAGTGAATTATGTGGATCCTAGTGGACATTATGCAGTGGCATTGTATACGTTAGTAAAGATAGTTGCCGGAGGAGTGGTATTTTATGTATCATATTCAACTTGGAAAAGACGAAGAATCAAGACACGATATGCAGGAAAAAGAGTTACTTTTAAAACTAAAATATCTGTATGGCTTACATGGAGAACATTTAATAGGATAATGTATAGTAAAAGTAAATCAAAAAGTAATACTAAAAATAAAGGTGAATCAAAAAAGAGCAAGAAAGAAAGATCCACAAATGCACCAGAGTGGTCAAAATATAAAAAACAAAAGAAAGGAGAAAGTAAAAAACAATATGCAACAAGAATACTAAATGAAAAATACGGAAAAGGGAATTGGCGCAAAGGATCTGAATCAGAATATAGCCGTATAATAAAATATCATAGGAAATAAATTATGAGGAGGAAAAATAAAATGATAGTGTATGAACTGAGTTGGTGGTATTTAGATGAAGAGAGTGGAAAATCTGATGAACAGGTAATTGCAGTATATTCATCTGAACAATTAGCTCAAAAAGCAATAGAAAGATTTAAAACACAACCAAGATTTATAGGACATGAGGAAGACTTTTACATAAGTAAATATATAATAAATCATGAGGAGTGGAAAGATGGTTATTTTTGCAGTGACGATTTGAAAGGAGATATGTAATAAATATGTATGTTTATAAGTTAATATACGAAAAGCAAAACAAAGGAATAGCATCTATGAATATAGGATATTATAGTAGTTATAAAAAAGCAAGGAAAGTAAAAAAGAAATATCAAGCAATAGTTCCAGGATTTAAAGATCATTCGCATGGGTTTAAAATAAAAAAAATAGAAGTAAATAGAGATAATTATTATTTTATGTAAATAGAAAGGACTTAAGTTCCCTGAGACCTTACGAAGTCGCTGATTAGCGAATATCGTTATACAGAATATACTTATGATCAAAGAGGAAGGCTCACAGCATTTGCAGAGATCAGTCAGAATGCCCAGCCAACGGCAGATGATATCAAAGCCCATCAGATCCGATATACTTATAATGAGGATGGAAATCTCAGTAAGGTATCCTATCCGACCACCAAAGATGGACTCCAGTCATTATCTTATATTTATGATGAAAACGGATGGCTGCAGGAGATCAAAGGAGAACTGTATTCCAAGAATCAGACAACAGAGAAAGTCCTCAGAAGTTATACCTATGATGCGTACGGAAAAGTTAAAGAAATCAAGGATTACAGGAATCTGTTAAAGAATGGTGATCAGGCAGTTCAAAAAGTTTATATCTATGACAGTTTTGACCGTGTTAAAGAGATGATCTACACTGATCTAGAGACAGAAAAAGTGATGGAAATCAAAACTCACAGAACTTGATTGGAACAGAAGGAAGTATCCTTGCAACTGAGAGATTCAAAGGGGATGATACGCAATATTATCTGTATAATAAAGATATTCAGGGAAGTACAACTAGCCTAGTGAAAGAAGATGGAAGTGCAGATGCAACCTATCAGTATACGGATTATGGAGAGACAATTATTCATGGAGATGATCAGGCGAAAAATGAAGTGTGTTATACTGGTGGAATCTATGATCAGAGTACGGGATTGTATTATCTGAATGCACGGTATTATAATCCAGTGAATTATGTGGATCCTAGTGGGCATTTTTTAGTAAGTACAGCAGTTTTAGTAGGTGTCGGAGTAGGAGGAATTGTTGGTGCAATAGCTGGTTCATATAAAGGTAGATTAGTTGCTAAAAGATTAGGATATAAAGGGAAAAAAAGAAATTTATTTATAGCAACATATGGAATTAAAGGAGCTGTAGTAGGAGCCATTATAGGAGCATTTGCAGGTTATGGTATCGGTGTTGCTATGGGAGCATCATCAAGTAGTGGATTAGCGGTAAAAGGAGTCAATAGTGCAATAAGAAGAGTAGCTTCTGATCAAAATAAAGTAAGGCACATTATGCAGAGTAAACATGAGTGGACAAAAGTAACAAAAAAGAATCAGTGGAAGTATGTAAAACCAATTGTAAAAAAGGAAATGAAAAGTGGAAAAATGGAAGCTATAGGAAAAACTAAAGGAAAAGAAATTGTATATAAATTTGTATACAATTATAAAGGGAAAATTATCGAAGGTACATGTATAGCTAAGAAAGGAGTTGTAAAATTAAGTGATGCATGGGTTAAAACAATTGGTTTATGATAATCAGCCATTTTTTTCTTTAAATCAAACTGGAAAAACGAATCAAGAGTTATATATTTTGTGGAAACAAAATAAGAGAGATGATATTTTCTTACTTTTATATACACAGCTTTGGATGGCATTAGAAGAAGTTTATATGGAGAATGTTATAGATTATTA
>NZ_JAGTTT010000005.1:16757-113129 GCF_018223505.1 Anaerostipes sp. Marseille-Q3525 | reverse complement strand
AGATTATTTTGAACATGAAATTAATATTATTTTAAATGCATATGTATAAAAACATCCAATCAAGGAAATAATACAACTATTATTTTCAGAAAGAAGGATGTGACAAAAATTGAAAAATCGTTTATGCATTGAAAACGTTATCGGAAGGGAAGTCTTAGATTCCAGAGGAAATCCAACGGTAGAAGTCGATGTGCTTTTAGAAAATGGAGCCTTGGGAAGAGCGATCGTTCCTTCTGGTGCTTCCACAGGGAAATACGAAGCGTTGGAGCTAAGAGACCGTGAAAAAAGATACCGCGGATTGGGAGTCGAAACGGCAGTGAACCATGTCAATCACAAGATTGCAGACCGCCTGATCGGCAAAAATGCACTTAATCAGATTGAAATTGACCAAATCATGTTGGAAGCAGACGGCACACCAAACAAAGAGAGATTTGGAGCAAACGCAATCCTTGGAGCATCTCTTGCAACCGCCAAGGCAGCAGCCAGCGGGCTAAGTATTCCATTATATCAATATCTTGGAGGTAGTTTTGCATCCAGACTTCCAATACCAATGATGAACATATTAAATGGAGGAAAACACGCAGATAACACCGTCGATTTTCAGGAATTTATGATCGCACCAGTAGGAGCAGATTCTTTCAAAGATGCACTGATGATGGGAACCGACGTGTATCATACATTAAAATATATTTTGAAAAAAAATCATTTGAATACAGGGGTTGGGGATGAAGGAGGTTTTGCTCCAAATCTAGAAAGCTCTGAACAGGCATTAGACCTTTTGGTTCAGGCAATTGAACAGGCAGGGTATAAAACAAAAGAAGAGATCGCGATTGCGATGGATTGTGCAGCATCAGAAATCTATAATGAAGATGAGAAAATCTATCATTTTATGGGAGAAAGTATGATGGCAGGCAAAGAAATTAGAAGAAATTCAGAAGAAATGGTGCAATATTATGAAAAGTTGGTGGAAGATTATCCGATTTTTTCAATCGAAGATGGATTAAATGAGGAAGATATGCCAGGTTGGAAGGTATTAACCTATCGTCTTGGAGAGAAAATTTTATTAGTAGGAGACGATTTATTTGTAACAAATGTTATGCGTTTAAAAGAAGGAATCGAAGAGGATATCGCAAACAGTATTCTGATCAAGCCAAATCAGATCGGAACATTGACAGAGACGTTAGATGCCATTGAAACAGCTGCAAAATCAGGCTACAAAACGATCATTTCCCACAGATCAGGTGAAAGTGAAGACACAACGATCGCAGATATCGTAGTTGCAACGAATGCTGGTCTGATCAAGACAGGAGCGCCATGCAGATCTGATCGAACATCAAAATACAATCGTTTATTACGCATTGAAGAAGAACTTGGAAGTTGCAAAAAATATGGTTTTTAAAAGGATAAAAATGTAAAAACTATGGAAAGTATTGCTGTTTTTCTTGCAAGTTTGATATGTCTATGTTAGAATAAATCTCAGTGAATGGAAATATATTAGGAGGCATATTGTGAAAACAGCATTAACTGTAATTTTTATTATAGCATCAATTTTATTAATCATATTAGTATTAATGCAAGAAGGAAAAGAAGCGGGATTAGGTTCTTTAACTGGTGCAGCAGACAGCGGAACATACTGGAGCAAGAACAAAGGTCGTTCTAAGGAAGGAACACTGATCAAAGTGACAACATTCTTTACGATCGTATTTTTCGTAACAGCAGCAATCCTTTGCTCAAGATTTATTTAGAGAAAAGATAAGCACTTCTTAAACTTGTTTTAAGAGGTGCTTTTTATGTCATAACGCCATAGGTAATATACACGATATGAAAATGATATTTCCATAAGATCAAATATATAGTAAAAAGAGTTGAATATACAGGAGAACACAATGACAGATAAACGATTTAACAGAAAAAAGAAAATTAAAGCGTTGATCAATGATCCGTATTACCAGCCAATGAAGCAGAGAGAGATCGGATACCTGATGCAGGTAGCTCCAGAAGATCGAGATGAGTTTGTTGAGATTTTAAATGAACTGGTAGAAGAAGGATCAATTGAAGTAAGCAAACGTGGAAAATACATGCCGCCAAGTGTGAAGACAGTCAAAGGAACCTTCAGCTGTACAAGCAAAGGCTTTGGATTTGTAACCGTGGAAGGGGAAGACGATGATTATTACATTCATGAGAAGAACATGAATGGAGCTTTCCATGAAGATACAGTCTTAATGCAGGTATTAGACGATCATCCAACTTCTGGAAGAAGAAAAGAAGGAAAGATTATCAAGATTTTAGAGAGAGGAATCAAGACAGTGGTCGGAACTCTTCAGAAAAACCAGAACTTTGGGTTTGTGATTCCAGATAATTTAAGATTTGACAGTGATATTTTTGTATCCAAATCTCAGTGCAAGAATCTTACCAGCGGATTTAAAGTGATGGTAGAGATCACAGATTATGGAGATGCCAGAAGAAGTCCAGAAGGAAAGATCATTGAAGTTTTAGGACATAAAGATGATCCAAGAGTTGATATTTTATCAATTGTCAAAGCTTATGGAATCCCAACCCAGTTTGAAGATGATGTCAAACAGCAGGTTGATACGATTCCATCTGAGATCAAAGCATCTGACTACAAAGACCGTATGGATATCAGAGACTGGCCGATGGTAACGATCGATGGAGAAGATGCGAAGGACTTAGATGATGCGATCACATTATCAAGAAAAGGAGAGAATTATTTACTCGGAGTGCATATCGCAGATGTATCCGAATATGTAACAGAGTATTCTCCATTAGATAAGGAAGCATTAAAACGAGGAACGAGTGTGTATCTTGTAGACCGTGTAATTCCAATGCTTCCACACCAGTTATCGAATGGAATCTGTTCCTTAAATCAGGGATGTGACAGACTGGCACTAAGTTGTATCATGAAAGTCGATCCAAGTGGAAAGGTTGTCGATCATCAGATTGCAGAGACATTGATCAATGTTGATCACCGTATGACATATACATCCGTAGCAAAAATCTTAGACGGAGATATGGAAGAACGTAAGAAATACGATGACTTTGTAGAAATGTTTGAGTTAATGAAAGAATTATCTGATATTTTAAGACACCGTCGCCATGAAAGAGGAAGTATCGATTTTGACTTCCCAGAGTCTAAGATCATTTTAGATGAAAAAGGTCGTCCGGTCGATGTTTATCCACAGGTAAGAAATGCAGCGACAAAGATCATTGAAGATTTCATGCTGTGTGCGAATGAAACGATCGCTGAGGAATTTTACTGGAGAGAGATTCCATTCTTATATCGAATCCACGAGATTCCAGATCATGAAAAGATTGATAAATTACAAGTATTTTTACAAAACTTTGGAATTTATTTAAAGAGTAGCCATGATGAGATTCACCCAAAGGAAGTGCAGAAGTTACTGACAAAGATCGAGGGGACTCCAGAAGAACCATTGATCAGCCGTTTGACATTAAGATCTATGAAGCAGGCAAAATATTCTGCATACAGCTCCATGCATTTTGGATTGTCTACAAGATATTACTGCCATTTTACATCACCGATCCGAAGATACCCAGACCTTCAGATCCATAGGATCATCAAGGAAACATTGCATAATAAATTTACAACAAGACGATTCAGTCATTACGATGCAATTCTGCCGAAAGTAGCAGAACAGTCCTCTAAGATGGAACGTCGTGCGGAAGAAGTCGAGAGAGAAGTATGTAAGCTTAAGAAAGCGGAATATATGAGAAGAAGAATCGGAGAAGTTCATGAAGGAATCATTTCTGGTGTGACAAACTGGGGAATTTATGTGGAACTTTCAAATACGATCGAGGGAATGGTGCATGTATCCATTCTTCCGGGAGATTACTATTACTATGATGAGAAGACTTATTCTATGGTCGGTGAGAGAACTGGAAGAACCTTTAAACTAGGAGAGAAAGTAAAAATCCGTGTCAAAGATGTGGATATGATGCTTAAGAATATTGATTTTGAGTTAGTGGAGGATGATGATTATGAGCAAAGCGAAGACGGATGGAAAAAAACTCATTGCAAATAATAAAAAAGCAAGACATGATTATTTTGTAGAGGATAGTTTTGAAGCAGGGATCGTACTTCATGGAACCGAAGTAAAATCCTTAAGACAGGGACACTGCAGCATCAAAGAAGCTTTCATCGATATTGATAATGGAGAAGCTTTCATTCATCAAATGCATATCAGTCCTTACGAAAAAGGAAATATCTTCAACAAAGATCCACTTCGTACAAGAAAACTGTTATTGCATAAATCCGAGATTTCCAAGATGATCGGGCAGATCAATCAGAAAGGATATACACTGATTCCATTAAAGGTATACTTTAGCGGAAGCCTTGTGAAAGTCCAGATTGGATTATGCAAAGGTAAGAAACTTTACGATAAACGACAGGATATCTCAAAGAGAGACCAGTTAAGAGAAGCACAGAGAGATTTTAAAGTAAGAAACTTTGGATAATTTCAAGTAAGATAAAAGATTGTATAAGAATTTGTACAAAAAGACTTGACATCTTATATAAGAGACTATATAATATAATTTCGAGACTGGGAAGATTCCCAGTCTCGAACCAAGCTAATTAATTTCGGGCTAGTAAAGGTTTCGACAGGGGTTATGAAGCTTGAGGAGCCATTGGGAGGGACCACCTTACGGTACAAACTTAAATATAAACGCAGATAATAAATTAGCGTACGCTGCCTAGTTTGCAGCAGTCAGCTCTAGATCACCTGTAGTCTGGAATCCTGGCTTCAAACATGCAGGACCCTTGACCGGTCAAGCTTTGTGCCGGTTAAAGTATTGATGAAGCTACTGAAACTGTGATCCTGTTAGTCGGAGCACAGTAGAGGGAATGAAAGAAGACTGACTGTAATGGGAGAGCCTCATGTGAATTGGCTTTTGGACGCGGGTTCGATTCCCGCCTAGTCCACTAAAGCTGAACAAGTCGAACTCTGTATATGATATTATCGTATACAGGAATATGTTTTGTTTGGTGTATCGAAGAAAATAAAAGTAACGACATTGTATGTTGCGAAAGTGATATACAGTGTCGTTATTTTTATGCTATAACGCGGATATGAATTTAACAAATCGGAATTTTGGGAGGTAAAAAACATGTATAGAATATATATTGCACTTATCGAAATTGTTGCTGCTGCAGTTTTTATAATTCCTATCTGGTGTGTATATAACAAATTGTATTTTCGTAGCTGGAAAATAACCATTCTTTATATGGTTTTTGGATTCTATTTAACTGCTGTTTTAGCATTGGTAGGCTTTCCGAATATAATGTCATTAAAAGTTGAATTGACGGTAAATATAATTCCTTTTGTATATATGATAGATGATTTTGTTAATGCGTGCTTGAATGTGTTATTGTTTGTTCCCTTTGGCTTCTTTCTGCCGGTGTTATGGAAAGAATTCAGAAATGCAAAAAAAATATTTATAGCAGGATTTGCAATGACATCATTTATCGAAATAGCTCAAATTTTTACAGGACGAACAACAGATATAAATGACATTATTACTAACATTGCAGGAACTTTAATTGGGTATCTTATTGCATACTGGTTTACAGGTGTCTTTACAAGAAGAATAGTGAAAAACTCAAAAAAGAACGACTTTTACATAATATGTGCATCTGTAGTATTTATTATGTTTTTCTTTCAACCATTTCTTTCATTTTTGTTATGGGAAATGGTTCTGTAAATTCAAGTTTGTTAAATTGGAAAATTCAAGTTTATGGAGAGTCACCGTTATGATTAGAGAATTTCAAAGGGATGATATAAATAAAGTTGCAGATATATGGTTGGATACAAATATAAAGGCACATAATTTTATCCCCGCCGAATACTGGAAAAGCAATTTCAAATCAGTAAAAGAAGCGTTGTTACTAGCAGAGGTTTATGTGTATGAGTATGATACAGAAATACAGGGTTTTATAGGGTTAAATGATGAATATGTTGAGGGCATTTTTGTTTCTGGTGAAATGCAATCGCAGGGTATAGGTAAAATTCTGCTGAATTATGCAAAGGATAAAAGGAATAAGTTGCACTTGAACGTATACCAAAAGAACGCACGGGCAATATCTTTTTATAAGAGAGAAGGATTTGAGATTCAGCATAGTGGCTTAGATGAGGCTACTGGAGAAAAAGATTATGTAATGACATGGCAACACAAATAGAAATCCCAGTTTGTAGAAAAGAGAATGGCGAAAGCTGTTCTCTTTTTTCAATTTATAGGAAAGTTCGCCTTTGGCTCCTTTCCAAAAGAAAAATAGCCCACATAAAAGTGGGCAGAGCAAACAGATGATCATGGTTTTAGAAAATATAAAAACCTTCTTCACCAAAATCATCACCAAACACGTCTTCATTTAGCAAATAATTCATATCCAGCAGGTCCTCCTCGCTCATATGGCGAATGTCCTCGGATGTCATACCTTCTGGAGGATTTAAAATATATTTTTCGCGTAGCTCTTTGATCTTCTTTTTCATGGTAGGGTTCCTCCTTTATATGAGGATCATAGCCAAAAGAAGAAAGGATCGCAGTACGCCACCGGTTAAAACTACGGAAAGTATGCAGGACCATGATAAAACCAGGGGTAAAGTTTTTGTGTTTGTTCATTTTAGAGAATAAACGAAGGACAACGCTGGAGACAGAATGAAAGAGACAGTTAAGGAGAGAGCGATCCTGCAGGAAAAAATCACGGAGGGACGTATCAATGGTAAAAACGCAATGACGGTGTCTGACATTAATGAGCTTAAAGAACATAGAGGTAGTGCGTTCCATGGAATATTTATTACCGCAGGTAGTGCAGAAACGACTGTGACAACGGAAGGGAACAAACTTGAGATTTCCGCAGTTGATCATCTTATCGATATTTTCCATCTCAGCAGGTCTGGGATGAAGAGTATATTTAATTTCTTCATAATGATCTGTAAAGATCTCTTGTAGGATATTCATGATTCTATTATGAAGGAAAAAGACAAAAAAAGAAACCCACCACTCAAGAATGAGGGGCAGGGGAGTTGAAGTGTCGAAGACACTTTTTTATGTTATAATGAAGATACAAATTTAACATATTGAAATGTGAAAGGAACAAACTAGTGAAACGATGTAAAATTACAGCAATACGCAAAACAGAATATAAAGACTTAATGGAACAATATGAAAATCCTATGGAGCATGCTTGCGATATAGAAGAAGGGCAAGTATTTATTGCAGAAGGATGGAAACGTCCCGAAGGATTTTGTGAAAGCGCATGGGAAAGTATCTCTCCATTTGTTATGACGTTGGCTTATGGCGGCAGCGATATTTATGAAGGATGGATGAAGAATAAAAAGTCAGCAATGATCAGCTGTAATGATGGATTCCGACCAGTTAGTTTTTATATTGAAGTTTTGGAAGATTAAAGAAGCTAGAGTTTTATTTTATAAAGAAATATGATGCTATTTATTATAAATATGGTAATTACAGGAGGTGCAATACAGATATGGGAAGTTATTTAAATCCTGGAAATTTTTCATTTCGAGGGAGTCTTCGCTCTAAAATATATGTAGATAAAAGTGAATTAATTGCAAAGACAAACGAAGTTCTTTATACAGAGCAAAAATATATCTGTGTAAGCCGTCCTAGACGATTTGGAAAATCCATGGCAGTAAATATGCTTGCTGCATATTATGATCGAAGTGAAAATACAGAAGAATTATTTCAGAATCTGTCAATCAGTAAGGATAGATCATACAAAGAAAATCTGAATCAATACGATGTGATAAAAATTAATATGCAGGAATTTCTAAGTATGTCAGAAACAGTAGAAGAAATGCTTCAGATGCTGAAAGATTATTTGGTTTCAGATTTCAAAGAAGCATTTCGAGAAATACAGTTTCGAGACGAAAAGAACTTGATTCAGGTTATGAAAGATGTATTTTCTTACACAAGATGTCCTTTTGTAATTTTGATCGATGAGTGGGATTGCTTGTTTCGTGAATATAAACAGAATAAAGAAGCACAGAAAAAATATCTGGACTTTTTGCGTGCATGGTTGAAAGATAAAGATTATGTGGCACTTGCTTATATGACAGGAATTCTTCCAATCAAAAAATATGGATCTCATTCTGCATTGAATATGTTTACAGAATATTCAATGACAAATCCAAGAGAAATGGCAGAATATTTTGGCTTTACAGAAGTAGAAGTTAAAAAGCTGTGTGAAAGATTTCATCGGAATTTTGAAGAAACACGCGCATGGTATGATGGATATGAACTTGTGACAGTGGATGGAGAAGAAAAAATTTGTTATTCCATGTATAGTCCAAAATCAGTTGTTGATGTAATGTTAAGTGGGGTATTTGACAACTATTGGAATCAGACAGAAACATATGAGGCGTTAAAATCATATATAAAGTTAAACTTTGATGGATTAAAAGATGCAATCATTCGTATGCTTGCTGGAGAAAGAGTTCAAGTTAATATAGGAACATTTTCGAATGATATGACAAGCTTTCAGGGGAAAGATGACGTTCTGACATTATTGATTCACTTGGGATATTTGAGCTATCATTGGCCTGATAAGACAGTTACAATTCCAAATAAAGAAGTTTCTCAAGAATATATTAATGCGATCAGTACAATGGATTGGGCTGAGGTTACAAGATCTGTGGAAGATTCCAAAATGCTATTAGAGGCTCTATGGAATATGGATGAAAAAGCTGTGGCAGCAGGAATTGATAAAGCACATAGGGAAATTTCAATTCTTCAATATAATAATGAAAATGCATTAAGTTGTACAATTAACCTAGCTTTTTATTTTGCAAGGGAATATTATACAATCATAAGAGAACTTCCAACAGGAAAAGGATTTGCAGATATTTGCTTCATTCCAAGAAAAATACATCTTGATAAGCCCGCTGTGATCATAGAACTAAAATGGGATAAAACAGCACAAGGAGCAATTCGTCAGATTAAGGAAAAACAATATGTAGATGCGTTAGATGAGTATCGTGGAGAATTGCTTTTAGTAGGAATTAACTATGATAAAGGGACAAAGATGCATACATGTGTGATTGAACAAATGTGTAAGGAATAATTGCAGAAAATATTTTAAGAAAGCTAATTATAAAGAAGAAGTCACTAAAGGCGGAAATCATGCACAATTTTGCAGTTATGGCAAACAATCAGGACATAAAGTCGACTCCCTGCGATCCAGTGATAAAATATGTTTTACAGTTTATGGAAATGAAATGGTCAAAGAGGAATCTTATTAAAACAATTTGCAATGAAATATTATCCAAATGAACAGATGGTGGATGAAGAGATTGCACAGGCAGGAAAAGCTGCACAGCTTTTTGAGATAGAGATTGAACATATGAGTGGAAAAGAAGTACAGGAACGATAAGAAATTTAATATCAACTCATAAATTCCCTAATATCTTCCAAAATACAAGTAAATTCGATAACATAAGTATATAAAAAAATTGATCAAACAATGATGGAGGTATACAAAATCTTAAATGAATCCGTAGTAAAATTATTAAAAGAAGGTATGTGGGATCTTGCAACATGTGCAAATGAAGAACCAAATGTAGTGCCAGTTGCATTTAAAGATGTGACAGATGATGGGAAATTAGTTGTAGGAGATTGTTCCTTGAGACAACATTAAATAACTCCAATAAAACTTTTAAAACACAGATTATTTATGTAATGAAGATATCGCTATAGAAGTATTCTTAGCGATATCTTTTTTAATTTTAGAAAATATAAAAACCTTCTTCACCAAAATCATCACCAAACACATCTTCATTTAGGAAATAATCCATATCCAGCAGGTCCTCCTCGCTCATATGGCGAATGTCCTCGGATGTCATACCTTCTGGAGGATTTAAAATATATTTTTCGCGTAGCTCTTTGATCTTCTTTTTCATGGTAGGGTTCCTCCTTTATATGAGGATTATAGCATAAAAAAAGTGGTTATGCAGAAGAACGCTTTCCACGGGAGCGGGACATTGCTTTCTCGTATAATTCTTCAAGAGGTACGCGGTGATGGTTATGATATATTTCCAGGATCACCATCTGTTGTTTACAATGAGGAAAGATCAGAGGATCATAGCCAAAAGAAGAAAGGATCGCAGTACGCCACCGGTTAAAACTACGGAAAGTATGCAGGACCATGATAAAACCAGGGGTAAAGTTTTTGTGTTTGTTCATTTTAGAGAATAAACGAAGGACAATGCTGGAGACAGAATGAAAGAGACAGTTAAGGAGAGAGCGATCCTGCAGGAAAAAATCACGGAGGGACGCATCAATGGTAAAAACGCAATGACGGTGTCTGATATTAATAATCTGTAAAGATCTCTTGTAGGATATTCATGATTCTATTATGAAGGAAAAAGACAAAAAAAGAAATCCCCCCCTCAAGAATGAGGGGCAGGGGAGTTGAAGTGTCGAAGACACTTTTTTATAGAAAATTTCGATGAAATCCCCTATAAAATAAAAATGCTAATTACTCAGTACAGTCCCATGGCTACGCTGATTTTTTCGATATCCAGAGGGAGAAACACCCATCCATCGTTTAAATGCCTTAGAAAATGTTGCAGGGTCTCCATACCCGCAGGAATTACTAATGCTTTCAATAGAAAGAGTCGTTGTACTTAATAACTCAGATGCTTTCGTGAGTCGAAAAGTCGCAAGATAATCTTGAGGACTTTGTTGGAAATATTTTTGAAACAATAAGTAAACATAACTTCGATCAATACAAAGATATTTCGCAATGTCATAAATATGAATCCCATCCCAATAATTATTTTTAATATATTCGACTGCTTTGTTGATATAAACATATTCAGAATCTGTCTGTGTATCTGTCTCCATTGGATTTTCTGCAAGAATTGAAAGAAACTCATATAAAAGACCAGTTCTTCGAAGATCTGAAGCAAAACCAGATCTTGCATGAACTAGCATATCATTGACAAGCCAGTATAAATCTTTCCCTTTATCACAATGAAAAACTGGCTGCGAAGAAGAAAGACCAATCTGTTTTAATAATTCAGGAACCATCGTTCCGTTAAATCCAACCCATAAATATTCCCATGGTTCTTTTGCATCAGCTTGGTAAAAAGTAAGCTCATCTGGTTCGATAAAGAATCCTTGCCCAGTTTCTAAATGATAGGTCTTATCACCTTTTTGAAAAATTCCTTTCCCGTTTAAAATAAAATGAATTAAATAATGTGGGCGGACGGCTGGTCCAAAACTATGGAGAGGAGCTGTCGTAGAATATCCGCAAAATTGTAATAAAAGATCTCGGTCTTCATTATTTAAAAAAGTTAAAACTTGTGCTTGTTCCATAAAAAATCCTCCCAAACATGATCTGATTATAAAATATTCTGATGATTTATTCAATATTTTGACAAAAATATAAAACAAAACTTCATAACGCAAGATAAAAATAGATGCTATACTTTAAGTACATCATGAGAGAAGAAAAACAAAGGGCCTTACAATTAAAAAAGAGAAAAACGATGAATTTAACAAAACTTGGAAAGGATGCTATCTGCTGTTTTGTAGGTGATTTCCTAATGTTCTATTTTACAGACGTTTTATTTCTGGCACCGGCATTTGTAGGAACATTATTCTTTGTAGCAAGAATCTGGGATGCGATCAATGACCCAATGATGGGATTAGTTGTTGATAATACTCATAATCGATTTGGCAAATTTAGAACATGGTTATTGGTGGGAACACTTTTAAATGCAGTTGTATTATACGATCATGGACGTTCCATACTGGTCATGGCTTCCTAATTTAACAAACGATCCTCATGAGAGAGAATCTTTAAACAGATCATCAATATTTTATTTAAAAACAAACAGCTGATCGCATACATTGCCATGGTATGCGTTGCCGCTGTAGCGCTCGGATCAAGTACATATGCTTGGTTTGTAAGTAATAATAATGTAGATGCAATTACAACAGATATTAGTGCACAGTCTAACTCTGCTTATCTTGTAATTCAGGAAGCAACTGCTGACAAAACAGCAACAGATAACACATCTGAATCTTCTGCAACAGCTGCAGGGGCAGTAACAAACCAGTATGCACATAAAGATACATTTTATATCGGTACTGGTGGATACGATGGCAGCTTTACGAATCTTAAAGTTGAAGATGTAAAAGTATCAGCAAAGGATAATGCTAAAGCAGATCTTAAAGATTGTGGTGTAACAGTTACATTTACTGCAACACCTTCTCAGCCAGGAAACAAAACACAGGCATAATTTAACTTTTCATACCCCACGGTTGTGGCGTGGGGTACATACCAAAGAGTAGAAGAGAAATTCTGCTTTTTGGTATGTAACGAATAATAGGGTTGAGGCAACCACTACAAACATCAGCGCAACTGCAAATGGTTTTATTCTCCAGATTGCAACTGCGGATCAAGGTCCACAACATGGTGGGGAACAAACTTCATTTAACGTAAATGTAAAACTGGCAGGTATTTCTGCTGAATAAGACAGCAAATATGAATTGAAAGGCCATGGCACAAACCATGGCTTTTCTCTTTTTCTCCAAATTCCCCTATTGTCAACTATCCCCAATCTCCTCCACGCATTTTCGGTACATCTGATGAATTGCTATTTCACCGACTTCTGGTATAGTCATGTAACTGAAAAGAGAACTTCAGAAGGGAGAAATGCAATATGCGAAAAAAACAGGATATCATATGGGAGAGAAGCACACTATGGGAATCAGTGGAGAAATGGGTGAATAAGTATTTGAATAGTTACCACACTCTTTTTTATTGACGGACACACAAAAATAAGGATATAATCTGTATCAGAGAATTTACAGGGAGATAAATAAACATGAGTCAGGATATTATTAATAATCGTTTTTTGGAAGAGTCGGTATTTGCTATTGCCGATGGATACTGCGTGATCAATCTCACAAAGAATATCGTACGTGGTTCCATGTATCAGGTAGTTAATGGAAAAAAATATAATCTGAATGAACAATTAGGTTTGCCGGAAAATTCAAGCTTACAGAGTCTGGTAGATGCATGGGCATTGACCATACCTGAGGAAGGTCTTAAAGATTTTCAGCACGAGTTTGACAGAGAACGATTATTAAATCGGTTTGAAAATGGTGAACGGCATATATCGTTCCGATACTGGACCAGGACTGCTACTTTTGAGCCCATGCTTGCAGAAGATCACATGACCCTGTACCGTGAAGAGGAAACTGGAGATGTCATTGCAGTTAATTATGTTCTTGACCGTACAGAACATTACCGCTTAGAGGAAAAAGAGCGGGCACTGGAAAAATCAAACAGAGAGTATGCGAAGCTTCTGGCAGAAGAGAAAAAGCATACGGCCATGATCGAGGAATTGACAAAGAAACTGCAAAGTCAGCTGGAGTTATTTACCGTATCCATCCCTGGCGGCGTCAAAATCAGTAATGATGACCCAGAATACTCTTTCAAATATGTTTCAGAACAATTTGCAAATATGCTCGGTTACGCAACGCCAAAGGAACTGATGGATGCTTCTGGCGGTAATATTATCGGTCTTGCTCATCCAGATGACGTGAAGGTCGGACTTGCAGATGCATTAAATCAATATACTCATTCTGATCATTATGCTACTATTTACCGGATACGCTGTAAGGACGGCACATACAAATACATCGAAGATCGTGGACAGAAAGTAATAAAGGAAGACGGAACCATTGAACATTGGAATCTCATGCTGGATAAAAATGACTTCATGCACAAATCAATTGCATTGGAAAGTGAAAAGAAAGCAAATAAAAGCAAGTCTGATTTTCTCTCCAGGATGTCTCACGATATGAGAACCCCGCTGAATGGAATTATCGGATTGCTGAAGATTGCTGAGAAACATTTTGATGACAGGGAATTGGTCCTGAAAAATTTCAGAAAAATGCAGGTAGCTGCAGACTATCTATTGTCTCTTATTAATGATATCCTTCAGATGAGCAAAATTAAAGATGGAAATGTACCTCTGACGCAGGAAATCATCAACTTTGAGGAATTAAGTCAGGATGTTCTGACTATCATAGAACAGCGGGCAAAAGACAGAGGAATCCAGATGCAGTTCCGTGCAAAAAAGGAAGGGCTTCGATATCCTTTTATTTATGGAAGTCCGGTACATTTAAGACAGATATTTCTTAATATTTATGGAAACTGTATTAAGTATAACCGGATTGGCGGCAAGATAATGACGGTGTCAGATTATACAGAAGCTGTTGACGGAATTACGACATATGAGTGGACCATAACTGATACTGGCATTGGTATGAGCAGGAAATACCAGGAGCATATATTTGAGCCGTTTTCGCAGGAAAGAGAGGATGCAAGAAGTACACAGCAGGGAATTGGACTGGGAATGGCGATTGTAAAAGGTCTGATTGAAAAGATGGGTGGAACTATTGAAGTTAAAAGCGAAGAAGGCATTGGCTCAACCTTTATCATCAGGATTCCGTTTAAACTTGCTCCCGCACCAGATACAGTAAAGAAAACAGCGGAACAGATGGATATCAGCGGATTAAACTTATTGCTGGTAGAGGACAATGAATTGAATGCAGAAATTACGGAAACGCTGTTGTCTGATGAAGGTGCAAATATGACAGTTGCAAGAGATGGATTGCAGGCGGTCAGAATGTTCCAGGAGAAACCGGAAGGTTATTTTGACGCAATTCTGATGGATATCATGATGCCTGTAATGGATGGGATTACTGCGACAAAAACAATCCGGTCACTGAAACATCCAGATGCTGAGACGATTCCGATTATTGCCATGACAGCAAATGCATTCAGAGAAGATAAAGAAAAGTGTCTGGCAGCAGGAATGAATGCTCACTTGGCAAAGCCTATAAAAATTGAAAACGTAAAGAGAATTTTGTGTGAATATTGTGTGTAGTGATTGCAACTTCTCAAATCCGTATACCTATTTTTCACGTTCTGTAGGATATTATAACGTAAATGTAAAACTGGCAGGTATTTCTGCTGAATAAGACAGCAAATCAGAAGATGGTGTGTATGGAAAATAATGATTACGGATTATTGTATGATGCAGCCGTTGCGTGGAAAGAACTAACAGAATATTATTATGTTTTTACATTTGGCTACAAACAGCAACTGTACACAATTCATCTATCATTTCCATCTGAAAAGGTTCCACATCTTGCAGCCAGTGAAATTGTAATAAATAATTTTATGGTGAGTGGTTTGGCGAGCCGATCGATAACTGACAATGCAGGCTGGCATACGCAAAATACACAGATTTTCTATCCAGCAATATTGACGTATGAAAAACTTTATGGTATTTTGTTTTTGATAAAAATAGAAATTATTTAAAGGCAAACCTGCTGAAAGGCAGGGACGCAAAGCCAGAAGGGGCTAAAGTCAGAAAGTTTGATCAGGTCAGCCGGTTGCCACTGTTTCCATATCATCATAATATATGGAAAAGATGTTTGAACAGAAGAGATTCCGATACCTTTTATACTATATAGATGTGTGATTTTAGAGAAATATAGTAGGGACACTGGCAGATTTTGGCAAGTGTCCTTTTTGTATGCAAAAATAGGTAACAAAACTAGCAGGGACAGGTTCTCTGTATACAGATAAAAGCAGGATAATGAAGCATAAAACAGAGAGAGGATTTTTATAAAATGGAAAATTATGAGGACAAAATATATTCCTTAGGTGAGACTGTAACGGGACAGACACAGACCATGTCACAGGCCGTACAGAAAACACTGGAAAATAATGGTGGAGTAGGTATAATGACAGGATCTTATGACCAAAACCTGTCTATTTTGTCTGTGAATAATCTGCTGTTGCATAGTACAGGATATACATTCGATACTTTCATGGAACAGACAAAAGGCTCATTGAGAAACTTCTTTTATGGTGAGGAAGATATACTGGAGCGAGACCGTTTTTGGCAGCTTCACGGAACAGGGGAAGCACAGATCCTTGCAGCAGACGGTACAGTGAAAAATGTACGGCTTTGTAAAGAGGATGCGACAGATGAGGCGGGCAGACAGATCTGGGTTATGTCCGTACAGGTCAACTGGGATCATGTAAATTTGACACTGCTCAATGAGGCTATCTATTCCGGCTTCTGGTATTTTGACTGTGACGAAAACAGTGAGATTGTGAATGCAAACTGGAGTCATGAATTCCGAAAAATGCTTGGCTATCATGACACTTTGGACTTTCCGAATAAACTGGAATCCTGGTCAGATCTTCTGCATCCACAGGATAAAGAAAGAGTAATGGTGCAGCTTCAGGCGGCAATTAAGGATAAGACGAACCAGATAAAATACCAGGTAGAGTATCGTATGAGAATGAAGGATAATCAATACCAGTGGTTTCGGGCATCGGCAGAAGTAATACGCCGTCTGGATGGTTCTGCCAGCAGGATTGCCGGGATTTTTATTAACATTGATGGGGAGAAAAAAGAAATCATGCAGGCACAAAAATCTGCTGCTTTCCACCGGGCTTTTACGAAAGCAGATTTGTGCGAGTATTATGTGAATCTGGAAGCAAATACTTTTGATACCTTTAAGGTTGAACCGTCCCTGATGACTGTCTTTGAACAGAGTCATACGTGGGATGAATTGATCCGGCATTTTGTGGATTCCTATGTTGTGGAGATAGATAAGAAGGCGGTATCCTCTTTTTACGACCGTGGTTATATTGCAGAAAGGCTGAAGGGTCTGGAAACCGAATTGGATTTGGAGTGCCGTATCACTCTGAATGGAGAAGAACGATGGGTCCGCAATGTGGTCATACGTGGCGAGATAGAGAATTCAGAATATGCCATGATCTTTCTGCGTGATATCACAGAGGCAAAGGTAGAGAGTGCACGGCATCTGCAGATGGCAGCGGATAATGCTTCCATGGAGCAGCTGATCCAGAGTATTGTGCGTCTGGTTGACCGCTTTGTTGTCTGTGATCTGGAAAATGACAAATATGAATTCTACAATCTGAATGGACATATGATATATAAACCTCTGGGATTTTATCATGATTTTCAGATGCAGGTTCTTGAAAAATATAAGACACTGGAACCATTGGAAACTATAGATATCCTGATAGCCCCGGATAATATTCGGAAAAAACTGAAAAGTGAAAATGATATTTATAAGTTTGAGTATTGCAGCCTGGATGAAAAGACTTATAAAATCGCTTCTTATATTCCCTTGGAATGGAAGAACGGAAAGCTGGAAAAGGTATTGCTGGCATCCATGGATGTGACACAGGAGAAGAAATCAGAGATTGAATCCCGTCAGGCACTGAAAGAGGCTTACCGGTCCGCAGAAAATGCAAATCGTGCGAAAACAGAATTCCTTTCCAATATGTCCCATGATATCCGGACACCAATGAATGCGATTGTGGGTCTGACGGCAATCGCAGGAGCAAATGTTGAGAGCCAGGACAGAGTCATTGAATGTCTCAGCAAGATCACAGAATCAAGCCGCCATCTGCTGGGGCTGATCAATGAAGTGCTGGATATGGCACGTATTGAAAGTGGAAAAATGACACTGGCACAGGAAGATTTCAATCTGTCAGATCTGGTAGATAATCTTATTACACTTACGAAACCGGTGCTTGATGAACATAAACATAATTTTGATATACACATCAATCATATTGAACATGAGGCTGTCTGTGGTGACAGCTTGAGGATTCAGCAGGTATTTGTGAATTTGATGAGTAATGCGATCAAGTATACACCGGATGGCGGGAATATTATTTTTTCCATAGAGGAAAAGCCAAATGGATTTTCAGAACTTGGATGCTATGAATTTACGATTGAGGATAATGGGATCGGTATGTCACCGGAATTCCAGAAAATCATGTTTGATCCGTTCAGCCGCGCGGATGACCACCGGACAACCAGAGTCCAGGGAACTGGTCTGGGAATGGCAATCAGCAGAAATATTGTGAACCTGATGAATGGCACTATTAAAGTGGATAGTACCTTGCACAAGGGAACTAAAATCACAGTAACAATTTATCTGGATCTACAGGAAACAGAAAAAGAACAGGACAAAAATCTGATGAATCTGCCGGTTCTGGTAGTGGATGATGATAAGACATGCTGTGAAAGTACAGTTGCCACACTGAAGGAAATTGGTATTATGGGTGAATGGGTTCTCTCTGGAAGGGAAGCGGTTGAGCACTGTTATGCACGGCATGAGTTGAAAGATGATTACTTTGCTGTTATTTTAGACTGGAAGATGCCGGATATGGATGGTATAGAGACTGCCAGACAGATCCGGAAACGGATAGGAAAAGAGATCACCATCATTGTATTGACATCTTATGAATTCAGCGAGATTGAAGAAGAAGCAAAGGCGGCGGGCATAGATGCTTTTATTGCAAAACCGCTGTTCCGTTCCCGGCTGACGGCTACACTGCGGCAGTTTACTTTAGGAAGAAAAGAAAAAACAGCAAGAAATTATTTGGAGAAGCTGTCAGAATCAGACTACACGGGAAAAAGGATTCTGCTGGTTGAGGATAATGAGTTGAACAGAGAAATTGCTGGTGAAATTTTGCAAATGACAGGTGCAAAAGTGGAAACGGCAGGAAATGGGAAAATTGCAGTTGAGAAAGTGGAAGCTTCTCCGAAAGGTTCGTATGATCTTGTTTTTATGGATATCCAAATGCCGGTCATGAATGGTTATGAGGCAACTGCAGCAATCAGGAGCCTTCCGGGTGAAAAGGGAAAACTGCCTATTGTTGCCATGACTGCCAATGCTTTTGCAGAAGATGTACAGCTGGCCAAAAATACAGGCATGAATGGACATATCGCGAAACCGCTGGATATGAATAAGCTGAATGATGTTCTGGAAAACTGGCTGTAATTGCCTTCCTGGATGCATGGGAAAAGCAGCTAGGAAACATAGAGAGGGTTTTGTTATGACAGAAATCTCACAGGCTGTTTGCAACGAGGGAAGAGGCTGAAAAGAGTATTGAGAAGGCAACAGAGACAAAGAAGGTGCGTGGAAATCCGTATGACCGATGGTATTGAACGGATGGTAAAGTAAATAAATGCATCAGGGGAAACCTGTTGTTGTCTGTGGAGAGATCTGCAGATGACAGCAGGTTTATTTTTTTGTCCGGAAAGTCAAAAAATCAGAGACCAGGACTCCTTGGAACAGTAGGAGGTGGTTTCTGGCAAATATGTGTATGCTGGGAAAAAGCGATGTGCAAAATATCAAAAGTTTATCCTAATCCCTGACAATGCAAGCTGGTATACGGCTATACGTTCTGAAAGCCTTATAAAAGCAAGTTATAAAATCGTTAAAAGGTTGTTTGGTTTGAATTATATCCTTCAAAAGTATCATCGTTCAGTAAGTAACGTTGGTTTATTATTTGCATATAATCTTTGCATGCAGATCGTAAAGAAGCTTGGAAGAGAAAAAATGTTTGCAATGGTTGAATACAATGCATCTCTTCCACAGCAGTCAGCAGCAACATTAAATGGAATCCGTATCATTATGATCGTTATTCCAATGATCTTTGCAGTGATCAGTTACTTGATCTATGCAAAAGCATATAAATTAAAAGGTGATTATTTAGACAACATGACAAAAGAATTAAATGTGATTCATGAGGCATAAGTCTTAAAATAAAAAGGAAAAATAAGGAGAAAGTTTATGAACATTTTTTATCATGAGAAAGCACAGGAATTTCATCTACAAAATGAATCTGTCAGCTATATTATGAAAGTTTTAAAGAATGGACAGATCGGGCAATTATATTATGGAAGTGCAATACCAGATAAAGAAGATTTTACTTATTAAGAAAGAAATCTAGTCAAAGAATCACTAATAAATTTAATAGTAACTTTAAAATCATCACCTTCAAGCTATAATAAAGCAAAAGAATAGTTAGAAGGGGGTTTTTATATGGCGAAATATCAAAAGAAATTAGAAGAAGACATAAGGTGCCCTCTGGAATATGGATTAACAAGAGTTTTAGACGATACAGAAATGCTAGAAGATAAAAATAATGTACCATTTTACCAAAAACATGGATTTTCTCTTATGGAAAATGGTGCGGCAATCCAGATTTGTAATTATGATAATGTGCATTAAATATTAATTAATAAATTGCGGGGATTTAATGATCAACACGTAAGCTGAAGGAATAATTTTATTTTTTTTCAGAATGTTTTTTTAGATTCCTTTATCTAGCTCTAATATTTTTTATCAATATTTTATACAATCTGGTAGACAAGATGTTCATTGGACATATTGAAGGGGCAGAAAAAGTGATGGGAAGTTGTATATGAATATTTATTGTCTGGGTACGTTATTTACACAACTAACATTAGGATTAAATGTATTTATTACAGCACAAGGAAAAACATTGATCAGTATGTGCAATGTGGCAGTTGGAGCTGTGACCAATATAGTGTTGGATGCAGTATGTTTGTTATGCTTCTTTTGCCAGGACTGGTTCAAGGAGCACAGCCAAAAAATATCGATAGGGTAAAGAAAACATTTCGTTTATTGTTGATCAGTTGTGTCAGTGGTTCCTTTTTGATTTGGCTTATTTGCATGATTTCTCCAGCAGCAGTTTCATCGATTTTTACAAATGATATGGATTTGATTGCTTATACCAATAAAAGTATGCGAGTTTACTTGGCAATGCTTTTAATTTATGGAATACAGGTTGCGTGCCAGTATAGCTTTGTGGCATTAGATCAGGCGGAACCGATCGCAGATATGATCGCTGTTTGTACGACAGGACCTATGTTTTATGTTTATTACCGAAAATTGGAATAATGATTTCTGATAAACAAGTCAGCAATGACACATATGATTAATTCTGTCACAAAAAAGAAATTATCTTAATGCTAGTTATGTACTATTATTTAATGGAAATATAGCATAATGGTATATTTTAACAAATATGTAGTTATGTACATGATTGTTCCTATAATGATACAATATGAAAAACAAAAAGTATTGATAAGATAGGAGAAATTTATGAAATTAAATAACAAAATCATGTTGATCACTTATGCAGATAGTTTAGGCAATGATTTGAATGAATTGAAATCTGTTATAGATAAATATTATGCAAAAGCTGTTGGAGGAATTCATATTCTTCCATTTTTCCCATCTTCAGCAGATCGAGGATTTGCTCCGATGCAATATGATCAGGTAGATGCACGCTTTGGAAGTTTTGAGGATATTAAAGAATTAAGTAAGAACTATTATTTGATGTTTGACTTTATGGTAAATCATATTTCAAGAAGTTCAACATATTTTAATGATTTTAAAGAAAAAAAGGAAGAATCAGAATATAAAGATTTTTTTATTCGTTACAAAGATTTTTGGAAAAATGGTGAGCCAACACAAGAACAGGTAGATAAAATTTATAAGAGAAAACCAAGAGCACCATATATAGAGGTAGAATTTGGAGATGGAACAAAAGAAAAGATATGGTGTACTTTTGATGCGGAACAAGTGGACTTAAATGTACAAAGCCCCGTTGTAAAAGAGTTTATTAAAAATACACTGATCAATATGTGTAAAAAAGGAGCTTCGATTATTCGTTTGGATGCCTTTGCTTATGCAGTAAAAAAAGCGGACACTAGCTGCTTTTTTGTAGAGCCGGATATATGGAATCTTTTACATGAGATTGAAGATATATTAGAAGAATATCAGGTGATTATTCTTCCTGAAATCCATGAACACTATAGCATTCAGATGAAGATTGCAAAACAAGGATTTTGGATTTATGATTTTGCACTTCCTGTACTAGTTTTAAATGCATTATATAACGGAGAAGGGAAATACTTAAAACATTGGTTAGAAATGTCACCTAAAAAGCAATTTACTACGTTAGATACACATGATGGAATCGGAATCGTTGATGTAAAAGATTTACTTCCGGATGAAGAAGTAGAAAAAACAAAAGAACAGATGTTCGTAAAAGGAGCAAATGTAAAAAAAATCTATAATACAGAAGCATACAATAATTTAGATATTTATCAAGTAAATACAACCTATTATTCAGCACTTGGAAATAATGATGCAGCATATCTGCTTGCGAGAGCTATTCAATTTTTTGCACCAGGAATACCGCAGGTGTATTATGTAGGAATGATGGCAGGGGAAAATGATATTGAACTTATGGAGAAGACAAAAAATGGTCGAGATATCAATCGACATTACTTTTCAATGGAAGAGATAGAAGAACAACAAAAACGAAAAGTTGTTAAGGAATTAAAACGATTGATGGAATTAAGAAACACGGAATCTGCATTTGCTCTGGAAGGAGAAATTGAAGTGAAAATTCCAAGAGAGCATTCACTGGAAATTACAAGAAGTTATGGAAATGAATCTATTGCATTAAAAGCAGATTTGCAAACATTTGATTTTTGTATTGTTAAAGAGGAAAATGTAATTTATCAAAATAATTTGCTGGGAGATTAAGCAATGGCATTGGAAGAATATGAAAAGGCGAGAAAATTAGGGCTAAAAGAATATCGAGGGGATTCTGTTAAAGGCAGATATCCTTATGTTCAGGTATTGGATGAGATATTATCATTTACAGATATTGTAGCAGAGCAGGATATAGGATTGTTGTATATCCCGATTGACTTGATCATTGGGACAAAGACAAAAGGAAGAACAAATGCTTTTTCAAGAAACTTTTATCCATTGTTAGATGAAAAATCAGAATTCGCTATAAAGTGGGAAGCTTTGTATCAAAGTCATTTACAAGAAGGAATTCGGGAACCAGTCATCGCTTATGAATTTATGCATCAGTTTTATATTCAAGAAGGAAATAAGAGAGTCAGTGTATTAAAGTACGAAGGAGCCGATAGTGTTTTAGCGAACGTTGTAAGACTGATTCCTCAAAAAGATTATACAGAAGAAAATCAGATTTATTATGAATTTTTGGATTTTTATAGATTATCCCAAAATTATAATATTTATTTTCAAAAATCACAAAGATTTTCAGAATTAGCAAATTATTTTTTGAATATATTTGAAGTCCCATGGAGTGAAAAAAATCGGAAAGATTTTCAGTCATCCTATTATAATACGGTTATGATTATGAAAAAAATGAAAAAGTATCCAGGAACAATAGGAGACGCAATATTATCATATATTAAAATCTTTGGGGCCAAAGCATGGCTGGAAGAAGATAAAATGCAGATGCAGAAAAATATGTTAAAAGCATGGGACTATATGGTTTTGTTTGGAAAAAAGAATGATACAAAATTGTTGGAAACGCCTGAAAAATCTGAAGCAAAAATAGGAGGATTGTTCCAGAAAAAGCATCTTAAAATAGCTTTTATAAATGTAAAATCAGCAAAAACAAGTATATGGACATATAGTCATATGGAAGGAAAAAAACAACTGGAAAAGAAATTTGGGGATAAAATTTCAGTGATAACATATGATAATATAAGAAATGAGGAACAAGCAATTCATGCTATAAAAAATGCAATTGAAAGAGGATGTCAGGTGATTTTTACAACAACACCTGTTCTTTTAAATGCAAGTCTGAAAATGTCAGTAGAATATCCTAAAATTAAGATTCTTAATTGTTCTTTAAATATATGGTGCGGACATATGAGAACCTATTATGGAAAATTTTATGAGACAAGATTTCTACTAGGTTTACTTGCAGGAATTTTAACAGATACAGATCAAATAGGTTACATAGCAGATTATCCGATATATGGAATGATTTCAAATATTAATGCTTTTGCGTTGGGAGTAAGGATGACAAACCCTAGAGCAAAGATACATTTAGTGTGGTCTACAGTAAAGAATGACACAAAGAGGATATTGAATGATGAGAATATAACTTATATTTTAGGACAGGATTTAACAACACCGGATCAGCAATGCAGCGAATTTGGATTATTTTCTAAAAAAGGAGATGAAATTCAACATATTGCAATACCGATATGGAATTGGAATGTTTTTTATGAAAAGATTATAAAAAGTATTTTTGATAAAAGCTGGAATCGTAATAATTTTTTGAAAGAAGGGAAAGCAATCAGTTATTGGTGGGGATTATCCGCAGGGGCAGTTTCAATTGCTTATACGAGTTGTCTAGATGAAGAAACAAAACGATTCATAGAATTTGTAAAACAATCAATTGCGGATGGAAAATTTCAGATTTATGAAGATATGTGTGCGACAGATATAATTGAGATGGATTCCCTTTATGAAAATATTATAGGAGAAATTCCGTCGATTGATTATTTGGAAGAGTCAGCGAAAAAAATTGTAGAGTTGCAAGGAACAAAAACAGCAAAAAAAGGATTGTAAGATGAAAATATTAGTAATAGCTGATGTAGAATCCAAATCTTTATGGGATTATTTTCATCCCAAAAAGTTAGAAGGAATTGAATTGATCATTTCTTGTGGAGATTTAAATCCGAAATATTTATCATTTCTGGCTACTTTTTTTCATGGGGATGTGCTATATGTTCATGGAAATCATGATGAAATTTATGAGAGTGATCCACCGCTTGGATGTGTTTGTGTAGAAGATCGAATTGTTGTATATAAAGGGATCAGAATTATGGGTCTGGGAGGATCGATTGATTATAATGGAGGAAAATTTCAATATACGCAAAAAGAAATGAATCGTAGATGTCGAAAATTATGGTTTGCCTTAAAAAAGCATAGTGGAATTGATATTTTAGTGACACATGCACCAGCCTTTAAGATGAATGATGGAATAGATTATCCACATCAGGGATTTCAGGCATTTCAAAAAATCATAGATTACTGGCATCCAAGATTCTTTGTTCATGGACATATTCATTTGAATTATGGACACGATATGAACAGAGTATCACAATATAAAAGTACGGTCATTGTAAATGCATATGATCATTATGTGATTGAATGGTGAAAAATAAGTAAGAAATCTAAAAAAAGCTGTCCTATGTGGCAGCTTTTTTAGATTATTCATCATCTTTTTTGATAATATGGTTTTGTTTTCGATATTCACTTGGAGATATACCATATGTATTTTTAAAAGCCCGTGAGAAATGTAGCTGATTAGGATAGCCAACATTTTCACAGATATCTTTGATAGGAAGGTCTGTTGTTTTTAATTGATCAGCGGCTTTTCCCATGCGATAAGAAATTAAAAATTGTTGTGGACTTTTCCCGATGTTATCATGAAATATCTTTCCAAAGTAACTTCGATTAAGATTACAAAATTGTGCCATATTTTCAACAGTAATATTGCGCATATAATTTTGTTCAATAAATGAAATCGCCTCTTTTATATAAAAATCGCTTAATTTTCCAGATTGAACATCATGTTTGGAACTGGAAGACTGAATCAACTGATTTAGTATCAGATACATATAACCAATTAAATGAAGGGGAGGTTCATTCGAATGATGAGCTATATATAAAATTAGATCACGAAGTTTGTGAGCTGATTCTATAGAATTAGGGTGATAAATAGGTTTTTTGAAAGTAACCCCAGATTGATCAAGAAATTCTTTTACTTTCATACCATCAAATTCAACCCAAGTATATTCCCATGGATCATTTTCATCGGCGAAGTAGTGGTTGATCGTATTCGGACAAATCAGAAATCCCATATCTTTTTCTAATTTATATTCTCGTAGTTGGTTTTGGTAAGTAGAAAGAAGAGTTCCTTTTCCTGAAATTATATAATGAAAGAGATAATGATTCCTGACAAATGGTCCAAAGGAATGTAAGGGGGAACATTGTTCATAACCAAATTGGTATATATTAAGATCAATAAATCGTTCATTCGGGAACATGGAAAAAGTATTTTGGCTCATAAAGACTCCTTTCATAAATAAATATAAGTTTTTTTTATTATATATCAAAATGCTAGATGAATTCAACAAAAAAAGGAATAGATAGTATTTTGCTATATAACATCTTAAGTTAATCCATTCCTTGTTTTTGTGTATAATGCTATAATAAAACCAGTTTCTCGAGGGATAGTTGTACAAAGATTATAAAAAGGAGGATAAACATTTGAAAAAACAATGGATAAGAATTATCTCATTTATTATGATGATATGCATGATTAGTATGGTATCGATAGGATGTGGTCGTTCGAATCAAGATTCAGGCAAAAAGGTAACTATTAATATATTAAATTATAAAAGGGAAACCGTAGACATCTTGCAAAAGATGATTGATAAATTTGAAAAAGAAAATCCTAATATTCACATTCAGATGGATTCGCCAAGTGATGCAATGACAATTTTGAAAACTCGTTTGGTAAAAGAAAATCCACCAGATATAGCGATTTTAGGAGGTGAACGTTCTTATGCTGATTTTGTGGATGCAGATACGATAGTAGATATAAGCGATTATAAAGGACTTGATAAAGTAAAAGACGTCTATAAAGATATGGCAAAGCAATTGGAACTGAGTAAGAAAAAAGGAACATATTGTGTACCATATGCAGCAAATGCCGCTGGCGTTCTTTATAATAGAGATATGTTTAAAAAATATGGATGGAAGATTCCTGAAACATGGGATGAATTTATCTCCCTTTGTAAACAGATTAAATCAGATGGAGAGACACCTTTTTATTTTATGCTAAAAGACTCTTGGACAGGAATTACTCCATGGAATGCATTGGCAGCAAACCTTACTTCAACAACAATTTATGATAACGTTAATCAGGGAAAAGATTCTTTCTCAAATCATTATGGAGAACCGGCTAAAAAATTGAAAGAACTTTTAAATTATGGGCAAAAGGATCCATTTGCATATTCTTATAATGATGGAACAAATGCTTTTAGTAAAGGTGATTCTGCAATGCTCCTTACTGGAAACTTTGCAATTCCTCAGATTCGAAGTACAAACCCAGATATGAATCTTGGTGCGTTTACATTACCTGTACTAAATGATGCATCAAAAACAAAATTGGTATCAGGAATTGACGTCATGTTTAGCGTTATGAAGGCAGATCATAAAAAAGAATGTTTAAAATTCATTGATTTTATGTTACAAGATGAAAATGTTGTAACCTATATGAAACAATCTAGTTCGGTTTCCTGCATCGAAGGAAAATTCCCTATTCCAGATGACTTAAAAGAGATGGAAAAATATTTTAATAATAATAGGGTTGTTGACTTTCCAGATCATCATTATCCAGCAGATCTTCCAGCAGGTGATATGATCCAAGGATACTTAATGAACAATGATATGAAAACATTTTTAAATAAGTTTGATACAGAATGGAAGAAGAGTAATCGAAATTTAATTCGAAAACTTCAGAAATAAAAAAGGAGGATGTTATGAAGAAAGTTAAACTTGGAAAAACCTATAAATTATTTGTACTTCCCATATTAATCTGTTTCTTTGCATTTAATACATTCCCATTAATAAATGCAGTTGTGTATAGTTTGACAGATTCCAGAGGCTTTGGAGATTTCAACTGGGTAGGGTTTCAGAATTATTTCGATATGTTTAAGGATAGCAGAATTTTGAATTCATATTTATTTACATTTAAGTTTGCAATAACAGCAACAATCGTAGTAAATGTGATCAGTATCTGCCTTGCGGTTTTGTTAAATTCAAAAATTAAAGGAAAAAGTTTTTTTAGAGGTTTATATTTTTTGCCAAATATTCTTGGAGGATTAGTTGTAGGTTATGTATTTAATTTCTTTTTTACATTTATTCTTCCAAGCTTTGGTAAATTGATTGGAAATGAATTTTTAAGTACCAGTCTTTTAAGTAATGAAAGTACTGCGTGGGTTGCAATCATTATATGTACAGCATGGCAGGCAATTGCATTCAATACGATCATTTACATTTCTGGTTTACAGACAATTCCTGAGGATGTATATGAAGCAGCAGCCATTGATGGAGCTGGTCCATGGCAAAAATTCTGGCATATTTCATTCCCTTTGATAGCACCATTTTTTACGATTAATATGGTATTATGTATGAAGAACTTTTTAATGGCTTTTGATCAGATTGTAGCAATGACTGGAGGAGGGCCAAATAGTTCTACAGAATCTATATCATATCTTATTTATAAGACAGGACTTAGTGGAAGTCAGTTTGGATATCAGTGTGCAAACTCAGTCATCTATTTTATAGTAATTGTATTAATTTCTGTATTTCAGATGAAGTTTTTAAATAAGAGGGAGGTACAGTTATAATGGCAGCAATTAAGAAAAGAATAAAGAATAAAGGAAATATGGCAGTTTGGGGGAGAACCTTATTGCTGATTCTGTTAGTATTGACAATTATTTTTCCTTTATATATGACAGTGATAATTGCATTTAAACAACCTACAGAGATGACAAATGATGTTTCTGGAGCATTGGCGCTTCCAAAACATTTCAGTTTTCAAAATTTTATTCAAGCGATTCAAACAACAGATTTTTTTCATACAATAGGTAATTCTTTGTTTATCACAATTGTGACTTTGATCGTTGTTGTTATATTTCATTCCATGGCAGCATATGCGATTGGTCGAAAAATGAATAAACATAAAAGTTTTAATTTCCTTTACTTATACTTTATCAGTGGAATGTTTGTTCCATTTTCAATGTTGATGCTTCCACTTGTAAAAGAGACAAGTATTATTGGAATTGATAATAAACTTGGATTGATCATACTGTATACGGTATTTTTCTTCCCGATGAATTTATTGTTATATACAGGGTATTTAAAGAATATACCATTAGCGTTGGAAGAAGCGGCTTATGTAGATGGGGCAACGACTTGGACAACATTTTGGAAAGTAATCTTTCCATTATTAAAACCGATGCATGCGACAGTGATCGTTTTAACAGCATTGAGTGTTTGGAATGATGTTATGACCCCATTGGTTATTTTAAGTGGTGGAAGTGGTAAGGACACAACACTACCTTTAGCGCAGCTTTTATTCCAGACACAGTTTGGAACTAATTATAACTTAGCTTTTGCATCTTATTTATTGGCATTAGTACCTATTTTAATTTTATATTTATTTGCACAGAAACAAATTATTAATGGTGTAGTAAATGGTTCAGTAAAATAAATTTAAAAAGAAGGGTTTTAGAATTGACATCATAGAAAGGAAGAAGGATGAGTATTCATTTTAAAAAAGATAATAAGATCATACAGATAAATACAGAAAATTCAATGTATCAAATGCAGATTGATAAATATGATAGATTGATTCATCTGTATTATGGAAAAATTACAGGAGATGATGATCTAGACTATCTGATTCAAAAATATGATAGAGGATTTTCTCCAAATCCTAACGAGGCTGGAAACGATAGAACATATTCACTTGATGTACTTCCGCAAGAATATACAGGTGCAGATAACGGGGACTATAGAATTTGCTGCTTGGAAGTTTGCAATCAAAATGGGAACAGACAAGTTGATCTGAAATACAAATCTCACAAGATATACAATGGAAAATATTCATTAAATGGATTGCCGGCATTATTTGATCATAAAGGAAATACACAGACATTAGAAATTTTAATGCAGGATGATGTCATAGGACTTGAAGTAAGATTATTATACGGAGTATTTGAAAAAGAAGATGTTATAACAAGGTCTGTGATCATAAAAAACCATAGTAAGGAAAATGTGCAAATTGACAAAATTCTTTCTGCTAATCTTGATTTTTCATATGGAGATTTTGATATTATCAATTTTACAGGACGACATACCATGGAACGACAGATGCAAAGATCACAAGTAAGGCAGGGAATTTACCAAATAGGAAGTATTCGAGGAACTTCTAGTCATCAGCAGAATCCGTTTGGAATTCTTTGCGAGAGAAATGCCTCAGAAACATATGGAGATTGTTATGGACTCTCATTTTTATATAGTGGAAACTTTATAATGGAAGTTGAACAAGATCAATTTTTTCAAACAAGAATGACAATGGGAATTCATCCGCATGATTTTAGTTTTATCTTAGAATCAGAACAAGAATTTATTGCACCAGAAGTAGTTATGAGCTATAGTAGTTGCGGTTTTGAAAAATTATCACATAATTATCATAAAATTTTTAGAGAGAATCTTTGCAGGAGTAATTATATTAACAAAAGACCACCGATTCTTGTGAATAATTGGGAGGCTACCTATTTTGATTTTACAGGGGAAAAATTGATAGAAATTGCAAAGCAGGCAAAAGAGCTTGGAATCGAAATGCTTGTTATGGATGATGGCTGGTTTGGAAAGCGTGATGATGATAACAGTGGACTTGGTGATTGGTTTGTAAATGAAGAAAAATTAGGATGCAGTTTATCAGAGTTTGTAAATCAGATTAATAAGATCGGTTTGAAATTTGGATTGTGGTTTGAACTAGAGATGGTAAGTGAAGACAGTTGTCTGTATCGAGAACATCCAGAGTGGTGTCTTACAGTTCCAGGGCGAAAACCATTTAGAGGAAGAAATCAGTTGGTACTTGATATGGGAAGAAAGGATGTGCAAGAATACATTAAAAAATGCTTTTTTGATATAATGGATCAAGCCAATATTGAATATGTTAAGTTAGATATGAATCGAAGCATTGGAAATGTATATGCAAATGATCTTCCAGCACAACGTCAAGGGGAAGTACTTCATCGATATGTACTAGGTTTGTATAATGTGTTAAATGCTATCGTAGAACGATATCCAGATCTTTTGATCGAGTCTTGTTCTGGAGGTGGAGGAAGATTTGATGCCGGAATGCTGTATTATGCTCCACAGGCATGGTGTAGTGATAATACAGATGCTATTGATCGAATAAAAATTCAATATGGAAGTTCCTTTGGCTATCCGATCAGTTCAGTTGGATCTCATGTGTCAGTGTGTCCAAATGAACAGACCGGAAGGACTGTTCCGATTGAAACAAGAGGTGCTGTAGCTATGGCAGGTACTTTTGGTTATGAGTTGGATTTAACACAGATGAATGATGAAGACAAAGAAGCAGTAAAGATACAGATCGAACAGTATAAAAAATATGCTGATATAATTCGTCAGGGACAATATTACAGGATTACAAATCCGATGGAAAATACAGAGTTTGCTGCATGGGAATTTGTATCAGAAGAAAAAGATCAAGCCTTGATGTTTTATACGGCATTAAATAGTAACAGTAATGGAAGAGTCCATTTATTAAAATTTAAAGGATTGGATCCAGAAAAAATCTATGTGATAGAAGGAAATACGAGAAAATATTACGGAAAAACTCTTATGTATGCAGGAATACCAGTTCCGATGAGAGTGAAAGAATACGAAACAATGACATTTTATGTAAAAGAAGCGTTGCTTTAAAGTGAAAGGAGATTTATATGGCAAATTTATCATTATCTCATGTTAATAAAGTATATGACAATGGGTTTGAAGCAGTAAAAGATTTTAATTTAGAAATTGAAGATAAAGAATTTATTATTTTTGTAGGTCCATCTGGATGCGGAAAATCAACGACACTACGTATGATAGCAGGATTAGAAGATATTAGTAGTGGAGAATTAAAAATTGATGGGAAAGTAATGAATGATGTTGAACCAAAAGACAGAGACATTGCGATGGTATTTCAGAATTATGCATTGTATCCGCATATGACTGTATTTGATAATATGGCTTTTGGGCTAAAATTAAGAAAATTACCGAAAGAAGAAATTAAAGAAAAGGTTGTTCATGCAGCAAAAATTTTAGATTTGGAACATTTACTGGATAGAAAACCAAGTGCATTATCAGGTGGACAGCGACAGAGAGTTGCAATGGGACGTGCTATTGTAAGAAATCCAAAAGTATTCTTAATGGATGAACCATTGTCAAATCTGGATGCAAAATTACGAGTACAGATGCGTCAAGAAATTTCAAAACTTCACAGACAACTGGGAACTACTATTATTTATGTAACTCATGATCAGACAGAAGCTATGACATTGGGAACAAGAATCGTAGTTATGAAAGATGGAGTCGTACAGCAAATTGATACTCCATACAATTTATATAATAAACCTAAAAACATGTTTGTTGCAGGATTTATTGGGTCACCACAGATGAATTTATTAGATGCAACATGTAAAGTGAAAGATGATGAGGCATATTTAGAAGTTGGAAATAATAAGATCAACCTTCCAAAAGAGAAATCAGAAAAGCTGATTAAAGAAAATTATGCTGATAAAAAGATTGTCATGGGAATTCGTCCTGAAGATATTTATGATAGAAAGTCTTTAGAGAGTAATGTTGATAAGGTAATGCTACATGCGAAAGTATTAGACATGGAAATGCTTGGAGCAGAAACATTCTTATATTTTGATATCAATGGAAGTTCAATAACAGCACGAGTTGATCCAAAAACAACAATTAAAACAGGTGATACAGCAGAAATTGCATTAGACATACATAAAATACACCTTTTTGATAAAGAAACATCAAAAACGATCATTAATTAAGTAGGATCAGATGATCTGAAAGTAAAATTTTAAATAAATATAAACAACTCATTTTTTGAATAATTATATTTGACTTTTTCAAAAAATCAAAATATAATAAAAACCGAACGAGTAGCAAACGAGCGTAAATCCAGTTTTTGCTGCTCGTTTTTCTATTTTTACAATTATAAAATGTCATTAAAAAGTGTGTAGCCAATCAGCGTAAGTCCAGCTTATTCTGATGAACTGCATTCTTTTTTTTATGCAAAAAAGGAGGAAAAAATAAAAATGGCAGAAAGTAACAAGATGAAGGACATGCCAGTCAATAAGCTCATGATCCAGATGGGAATTCCTATGATCTTATCGATGGCATTGCAGGCAGTCTACAATATTGTAGACAGTGCATTTGTAGGCAACATGAGAGTGGGAAGTGAGGCAGCTTTAAATGCCTTGACACTGGTATTTCCAGTTCAGATGCTGATGGTTGCGGTAGGAATCGGAACGGGCGTAGGAACGAATGCACTTCTTGCAAGGACGCTTGGACAGGGAAATCATAAAAAAGCAGCAAAGGTTGCTGGAAATAGTCTGTTTTTAGGCGGAATCATTTATGTGGTCTGTCTATTGTTTGGAATTTTTGGAGTCAAAGTATATATTTCATCACAGACGGTTGATCCGAAAGTAATTTCTATGGGAACAAGTTATCTTAGAATATGCTGTATCATTTCCATGGGAATCATTTTCTTTTCCCTGTTTGAAAAGCTGTTACAGGCAACGGGACGTTCTCTTTATTCAACCATTGGTCAGGTTGTGGGAGCAGTAGTAAATATCATTCTTGATCCGATCATGATTTATGGAATTGGTCCAGTTCCAGAAATGGGAGTTCAAGGCGCAGCTTATGCAACGGTCATCGGACAGGTAGCATCCGCAGTGTTATTGTTTATCTTTCATATAAAATTAAACAAAGAATTTGAGCATGGAACAAAATATATGAAACCAGATGGTAAGATCATAAAAGAAATCTATGCAATTGGACTTCCAGCGATCATTGCACAGGCATTGATGTCAATTATGGTATATGTAATGAATCTTATTTTAAAATTCAGTCCTTCTGCCCAGACAGCCTACGGATTGTTCTATAAAGTACAGCAGTTTGTCTTATTCTTAGCATTTGGACTAAGGGATGCGATTACACCAATCATAGCATTTGCTTATGGGATGGGAAGTAAAAAGAGGATAAAAGATGGAATCAAATATGGTTTGATGTATACAATTGTATTAATGATCTTCGGAATTTTGATCACAGAAGGTTTTCCAGGCTTTTTTGCAACGTTATTTAACGCGGGAAGTTCCAGAGAATATTTTATTGGTGCAATGAGAATTATCTCGATCAGTTTTATTTTTGCTGGGATTAATGTGGCATATCAGGGAATATACCAAGCATTGGATGGTGGTATGGAATCATTAATTATTTCACTGCTTAGGCAACTTGTGGTCATATTACCCCTGGCAGGAATCTTTTCAATCTTTGTAAGAAATGACCAGGCAGGAGTATCTTTAATCTGGTGGGCATTCCTAATTACAGAACTTGCAGCATGTCTGATCGGATTTATCTTTTTAAAGAAGATAAGAAAAACAAAAGTGGATCGGTTAACACATTAAGAAGGAGGAAAGTATCATGGCAAAAAGAATCATTACGATCAGTAGAGAATTTGGAAGTGGCGGCCGTTTCATTGGAGAAGAAGTGGCAAAACAGCTTGGAATTGCTTATTACAGTGAAAATATCATAGATCAGATTGCACAACAATCTGGATTATCACCAGAATATATCGAAGAAAATGCAGAATTATCACCCAAAAGAGGATTTTTTGCCTATGCATTTTCAGGTCGTGATATTACAGGAAAATCCGTGGATGATATGTTGTATGAGGCACAGAGAAAAGTAATCCTGGAAATCGCAGAAAAAGAGCCTTGTGTTTTGATTGGAAGAAATGCAGATTTTATATTGAAAGATAGAGAAGATGTGCTGAATGTATTTATATATGGAGATATGCCAGAGAAGATCAAACGTATCTGTAAGTTATATGATGTTACGGAAGATGGGGCAGTGAAACTGATAAAGGATACAGATAAAAGACGAAGGACAAATTATAATTTCTATACGGAACAAAAATGGGGAATGGCTAAGAATTATACATTGTCATTAAACAGTTCACAGTTGGGATATGCAAGGTGTAAGAAGATGATCATGGATTGTGTGGATATTTGCATTTGAAAAAGGAATTATTTATGGAAAAAATAGCGACAGGTAGAAAGTTGTGGTAAAATATAAGTAATTAATCGAAAGATTAAAAGAAACTTTGATATGTTACAATGAAATGGAGGGGATGAGGATGAAGTGTCCATATTGTAACAAAGAAATGGAAAAAGGATATATTCAGTCAAAGCATGGTCTTGGATGGAATAGAAAAAAGAGAGTATTAGCAGTTAGCTCTGGATGGTTTGCAGATCAACCATTGGAATATGAAAGCGTTGCTTATCGATGTGGGAATTGTAAGAAGATTATCATTGATTATAATCAGCAGGAAGAATAAAATTTTTTACAAGAGGGTTGCAGATGCAGTTTCACAAAATTGGGAATTTGCATAGATAATAGAAATGTGATGATGAGGCATTGTATATTACTAAAGTGATATACAGTGCCGTTATTTTTGTGATATAATAAAAATATAGATGAGAATATCATCAGATTTATTACAAAGTGTAGGACTTATTTTGCAGATTGGAGGCAAATATGAGCAGAAAAAGCAGAACAAAAAGCAAGACAAGAGCGAATGCAAAGACTAGAACGAAAAAAGCTGTTACAGCAACAGCGAAAAATACGGATACAGAAAAGACTACTATTTCAACAGTAGAAAATACGGATGAAAAAACTACAGCTGTTAAAGCAGTAAAGAAAACGGAAGAAAAACAGATAGTTCCAACAGTTAAGAAGACGGAAGAGAAAAAAGCAGATATTCCGACAGTAAAAGATACGGAAGAGAAAAAAGCGGCTGCTTCAACAGAAAAAAAGGCAGCTAAGAAAAAGAAAGCTGTTTCCACTGCAAAAAAAGAAGATACTAAAAAAGAAACTGTTCCAGTTGAGCAAGAAGTAGTTGCTAAACAAGAAGCACCTGTGGAACAGGAGCAACCAAAGGAATATGTAGATCTTGGACCAAGAAGAAGTGTCGTTTTCATTGGCTCAGAATGCTATCCATTTGTAAAAACAGGAGGACTTGGAGATGTCATGTCTGCATTGCCAAAGAGTCTTGCAAAATTAAATGTTGATGTGAAGGTTATTCTTCCAAGATACAAATGTATTCCTTGGGAATATCAAGAAAAGATGGAGTATAAAGGCTCTTTTTATATGAACCTTTGCTCTGATGGAAAACAATACTATGTTGGTATTATGGAATATCAGGAAGACGGCGTTGTTTATGATTTTATCGACAATGATGAATTTTTCTCCTGGGGTAATCCATATACAAATCTGATCGATGATATTCCAAAGTTTTGTTATTTTTCCAAGGCAGCATTGGCGGCACTTAATTATCTGGATTGGGTTCCAGATGTTGTACATTGCCATGACTGGCAGGCAGCTTTGGTGCCATTGTATCTAAGAACATGTTTTGCCGATACAAATGTAGGACGTGCAAGTGCAGTACTTACGATACATAACCTCAAATTCCAAGGTATTTATGATAGAAAGATGATCCAATACTGGTCAGGACTTCCGGACTATGTATTTAACAAAGACTGCCTGACTCAAAACTGGTTAGATGCGAATATGTTAAAAGGAGGAATCACATACTGCAATAGACTTACAACTGTAAGTAATACATATGCAGGAGAGATTCAGACAGAAGAATACGGAGAAGGACTTGCAGAGCACCTAAGATATCATCAAAATAAGATCAGAGGAATTGTAAATGGTATTGACGTTAATATCTGGAATCCATCCACAGACAAACTGTTAAAAGCCAATTATGATGCAAGCAATGCAATCGAAAATAAAAAGATCAATAAGAAAGCACTGCAGGAATCTTTAGGTTTAGAAGTAGACGAAAATAAAATGGTGATCGGACTGATCTCTCGTCTGACAAACCAGAAAGGACTGGATCTTGTAAATGATGTAATTCCAGGTGTCATGGATGGAAATACACAGGTCGTTGTCCTTGGTACAGGTGATTCCTGGTATGAAGATGCATTCCGTTCTTATGAGAATCAATACAAGGGAAGCTTCTGTGCTTATATCGCCTACAATGAGAATGTAGCTCACAACGTTTACTCAGGATGTGATGCCCTCTTAGTTCCATCAAGATTCGAACCATGCGGACTGACACAGCTGATCGCTATGAGATACGGTGCGATTCCAATCGTAAGAGAAACAGGAGGACTTAGAGATACCGTTCAGCCATATAACATGTTTGATAATACGGGAAATGGCTTTACATTTGATAGATATGAAGGCGGTCTGCTCTATGATACGATCAACAGAGCAAAGACCTGCTACTTTGAAAATCGAGCAAACTGGGATGATATGGTCATTCGTGATATGAATAAAGATGTATCTTGGGAGACGAGTGCATGGCAGTATAAGAATATGTATTTGGAGCTGACACCAAGATAAAATTCTCATTTGTAGGTAGTGTTGCATATATGAGTCAGAAAGAAGATAAGAAGATAAATATTTCTTCTTATCTTCTTTTTGACTCATACAATGGAACGCTATTCAAATCACTACACAGTGTGTATGTTAAACGATGTTGGCTGATAAGTTTTGTATTCGTTGACGGAAGATGAAAGGACTTTAAGAACACCGATTTGACGAGATGTTTAAAATACATTCAAAGCTTCAATCCTCTGTCTGAGAAATTCCTAATTTATAGCCAATAACATTCTCCACACGTGTTCGGTAGTGGTTTCGATCACGCAAATTAAAATTTCCTCAAAAGCAACGGCACCTCTGCTAAAAGCATTCCAATCCACCCGGCAAGATAAGAAAATGGCAATGCTTCGATCTGCAAGGAAAAATGAAACACAAGAACAGCCGCAAATATCACACGAACCGACATATTCACAAAACTACTGATCAAAGTAATCTTAAGATCTCCGATTCCGCGAAAATATCCCTGAACTCCATTTGTAACTGCAGGGAACAGATACATCAAAGAGATTAGTTTCAAATAAGTCACACCATGTTTGCACACGACAGGATCATTTGAAAAAAGTTGCATCAATGGGTGAGCCAAAAAGAAGCATACAAAAAAGATAAAAATTCCATAAAAAAGTTCAATCTTCATTCCACAACGAAAAGCAGCCTTAATACGATCGGTCTTTTTTGCACCTTTATTTTGTGCCATCAAAGTTGTCATCGCATGAGCAATATTTTGCTGTGGCATATAGGCAAAATCATCGATACGGTTTACAGCTGCAAAGGCAGCGGACACAAAGACACCCATTGAGTTTACAATAGATTGCACACCCAACTTACCAAGCTGTACGGTTGCTTGCTGCATCGCAGAAGCCCATCCGTAAGCAATCGTCTGTTTTAAAAGAGATGGATCAAAGATGAGCCATTTCTTGCCAAGTCGCAGGATTGGGACTTCCTTTTGAATATAAATGATACAAAGAATACAGGAAATTGCTTCACTTAATACAGTAGAAATCGCACATCCCTCATTTCCCATATGAAAAATAAGCACAAAAATAAGATCTCCAAATACATTGACAACAGAACTGATGATCAAAAAATAAAGAGGAGACTTGCTGTCTCCAAGAGCACGAAGCGTACTTGCAAAGCAATTATACATAAATGTAAAGATAAGCCCAGAAAAAATAATCCTTAAATAAAGTTTTGTCATAGGAATGATCACGAAATCCACCTGCATTAAGGTCAGGATTGGGTGAGCAAATAAGATGCAAAGAATAGACAATACAAGAGAAAAAACAATATAAATGTGGTGTGATATTTCCAGTAGTAAGGTCTTTTTCCATTGTAATAATTCTCCGCTCTTATGTAAATTTTACACTGTAGGCTATTGTATCATGTTTTGATGATAATCTCAAAGATCAGAGTGTTAGATTTGATTAAGAACTGATATAATAGGAGAAACAACAAAGATTTTGAAGGAGAGGAAAATGAAACTTGCACTAGTACAAATGAGCATGAAAACAGACATACAAAAAAATCTTGACAAAAGTCTGCAATACTGTGACAAAGCAAAGGTGCGGATCTGGTCATAGTTCCAACAGCGAATACGAAAGCAGAACCAATGGAGACGTTTGAATGGGAAATGCGTGTTCAGGCAATGCATAACCAGAAGGCCAGAACAGTATAGTTAGAGATGTTTCATAATCTTTGGCATATTAATAAATAGAAAGATAAGTAAGAAATTGGAGAGTATCACTATATGGAAAAGTTAAATAAAAAAGCATACTATCATCTGCCAGGACTATTTGAATTTTATGAGCTGTATTGCGTATTTCTTCCATTATATAGAAAACATAGAGAATATTTCTATGAATGGTGTGAAATCAGCTCTATCTATGGATCTCCGGCGGATTGTATCTGGGGAGGAGGTCGTGCTGGCTTTGGTTCGGGTAATCCAGAAGAAGCTTTAGAATTAATGAAAGAATATGGAATCTCGGCACGACTAACGTTTAGCAATAGTTTGTTAAGAGAAGAACATCTGTCGGATAGGAAATGTAATGAATTATGTAAATTATTTGAAGAAACAGGGCAAAAAAGAAATGGTGTGATCATCTATTCTGATTTATTACTTGACTATATAAAAAAACATTACAAAGGCTTATATTTTGTTTCTTCAACGACAAAAGTTTTAACAAACTTTGAAGAATTTTTAAATGAGGTAAAGAAAGAAGATTTTAAATACGTTGTACCAGATTTTCGCTTGAATAAAGCATTTGATCAATTGAAAAAATTATCAAACGTGGAAAAAGATAAGGTAGAATTCTTATGCAATGAATGCTGTTGGTATGGATGTAAGGAAAGAAAGCAGTGCTACGAAACAGTCAGCAGGAAAAATTTAGGAGAAAATATTTCAGAACATATCTGCCAAGCACCAGAAGCTGATCAAGGATACCGTTTTTCAAAAGCAATGAAAAATCCAGGATTTATAAGTGTTGATGATATTAAAAATACTTACTTGCCAATGGGGTTCTCTAATTTCAAAATAGAAGGACGAAGCCTTGGAAGTGCTTTAGTATTGGAGTTTCTGCTTTATTATATGGTAAAGCCAGAATATCAGATTCATGTGAGGGAAGAAGTATATTTGGATAATATGCTGGATTTATTTTAAATTTTAAGTTGTGGAGTTGGCCAATTTAATGTGGTGTGTATGGAGAATGGTATCAGATAAGAATTAAGGTTTTCTCAGACAGATAATATGAAATGTTTGATGGAATTGTGGTTTTTATTGGGAAGTGGAGCAAGTGACTTATTGGATGAAATCAGGGAAAAACGTAAGATGTGTTGAATGACGGGTTAGAATCTTAAAAAATAAGGGGTTCCATTTTCTTCAACAATTTAGTATAATAGAGAGATACAGTGAAATATATATTGAAAATAGGAGAGAAAAATGGAAAAGAAAAATGACTTTAAGCCATTTATTCCCGCAGATAAAGTGTTACCTGAATTTACAGTTACATCAGTAATTCTTGGTATGATCCTAGCGGTTATATTTGGTGGTGCCAACGCTTATTTAGGATTAAGAGTTGGTATGACTGTATCAGCCTCTATTCCAGCGGCAGTTATTTCTATGGGTGTGATCCGAATGATCTTAAAGAAAGATTCCATTCTTGAGAATAACATGGTACAGACAATTGGTTCAGCAGGTGAATCATTAGCGGCAGGAGCAATTTTTACAATTCCTGCTATTTTTATCTGGGCATCAGAAAAAGGAAGTGGAGTGAGTGCTCCATCTTTCGTATCTATTGCATTGATCGCTCTTTGCGGTGGTATTTTAGGAGTACTTTTTATGGTACCTCTTCGTACAGCCCTGATCGTAGAAGAACATGGAACACTTCCTTATCCTGAAGGAACAGCTTGTGCAGAAGTACTTTTAGCCGGAGAACAGGGTGGAAGCAAATCAAAAGTTGTATTTGCAGGACTTGGAATTGCAGCAGTTTATAAATTTATTGCAGATGGTTTAAAACTTTTCCCTAGTGAAGTTCAATTCTCAATGCAGGGAAATTATACAACCTCTGTTGGTATGGATGTCCTTCCAGCGTTAGCAGGTGTAGGTTATATCTGTGGAGCACAGGTATCAAGTTATATTTTCGCAGGTGGTGTGTTATCATATCTTGTGTTAATTCCTGCAATCGCTTATTTTGGTGGAGATTCTGTATCAAAGGTTGTTGATGAAGCAGGAAAGGCACTAGCTTTTAATCAGTTATCTGCTTCTCAGATCTGGAGTAATTATGTCAGATATATCGGTGCAGGTGCTGTAGCAGCAGGTGGACTGATCAGTTTGATCAAGACATTTCCTACTATGGTTAAGACATTTGGACATGCCATGAAAGGATTTGGTAAGACAGGTGATAGTCAGCTAAGAACGCAGCAGGATTTATCTATGAAAGTTGTTCTTGGAGGAGTATTGATCATTGCAGCTTTAATCTGGTTATTACCAGAGATTCCAGTAAGCCTCTTAGGAGCATTGATGATTGTTGTCTTTGGTTTCTTCTTTGCAACTGTATCATCCAGAATGGTTGGTATTGTAGGAAGTAGCAATAACCCAGTATCAGGTATGGCGATCGCAACACTGATCGTAACAACATTTATCTTAAAAGCAACTGGTAATACAGGAGCAACAGGTATGGTATCAGCAATTTCCATTGGTACAGTTATTTGTATCATTGCAGCTATGGCTGGTGATACTTCACAGGATTTAAAGACAGGTTATATCGTAGGTGCGACACCTAGATTACAGCAGATCGGTGAATTGATCGGTGCTGTTGTGGCAGCATTTGCAATTGGAGGAGTTATGTATCTTCTGAATGCAGCATGGGGATTCGGTTCTGACCAGATTCCTGCACCACAGGCAACTTTGATGAAGATGGTTGTTGAAGGTGTTATGGGTGGTACATTACCATGGGTATTGATCTTCATGGGAGCATTTATCGCCATTGTTGTTGAGATCCTTGGAATTCCAGTATTAGCATTCTCTATTGGTCTTTATTTACCAATTTACTTAAGTGCACCAATCATGGTTGGTGGAGTTATTCGTTGGTTTGTTGACAATAAGAAAAAATACGACAGTGATAAAGCGAGAAAAGATGGATCAGACAGAGGTGTCCTTTATGCGGCAGGTATGATTGCAGGAGAAGGTATCGTTGGTATCCTTCTTGCTGTATTAGCAGTATTTAATGTTGCGGATAAGATCGATCTTTCTTCCGTATATGGAGGAGCTTTTGAAACGACTGGCAACTGGGTTGGTTTAGTAGCGTTTATAGTATTACTTGCTACACTATTCTACTTCACAAGAAATAAAAAGACGATTGAAGTAGATGCAGAAAAATAATAAAATAAATATGTATTTCAGTGAGAAGAAAGCACTGCTGCGATCATGCAGTAGTGCTTTCTAAATAAAAAGGTGAATTGATGAAAGATAAGAAGAATTATATTGATCATATCCCGAAGATCAATGATATGAAATGGGAAGTATTAGAAGATGGAATTGTAGAAATCACTGTAGAAAATAAGGGATTCTATAATACAATCGCACAGAAATTGTTTAAAAGGCCACGATATAGTTTTATCAAATTAGATGAATATGGAAGTTTTGTGTGGCAGAAGATCGATGGAAAGAAAAGTATTTACGAGATAGGGAAAGAACTTGAAAGCGCTCATGAAGGTGCAGCGACACAATTATACGAGAGATTGTCACAATATTTTGCAATTTTAGAAAGAAACAAATACATTATTTTTGAAGAATAAACCTTATTAGGTAAAAGGAATTTAAAATGAAATTATCAACAGCGATCATAGGTATTGTTTTATTTGCCATAGCGACGATGATCCTATATGGATGGGGAATCGTTAAACAAAAGAATCAGACAAATGACCTGATGAATTTGCTTTTTAGCAAAGGACAGGATAAAATAAAAAAGTATTTAAAACAAAATGAATACATTACAATTTCACAAGTGGAACAAATTTGCGAAGGTCTCGAAGCAAAACAGCCATTTTCAAGAAATAGAGCGGTTGTAAAGGATAAGAGAGACTATGCAAAAAAACTTGTAGAATATATGCTGAAGACGAACCAGCTTGAAAAAGAGGGTAGTCGTTATAAAATGCATAAAAAATAAGGAGGACATAGAGATGTCAGTATTAGGAGAATTACAGCCAAACAAAGTATTTCAATATTTTGAGGAGATTTGTGCAATCCCTCATGGGTCAAGAAATTTACAGCAGATCAGTGATTATCTGGTAGATTTTGCGAAAGCACATGGATTAAAATACAGACAGGATGAAGATTTAAATGTGATCATCTGGAAAGATGGATCAAAAGGGTATGAAGATTCTGATCCAGTCATCCTTCAGGGACATATGGATATGGTAGCAGTGAAAGAATCAGACTGCGACAAAGATATGGAAAAAGAAGGATTAGACTTAGAAATTGATGGAGATTATATTTTAGCCAAAGGAACTTCCTTAGGTGGAGATGATGGAATTGCCGTTGCATACACACTTGCCGTATTAGATGATGAAGAAATGGCACATCCACCGATTGAAGCGATTTTCACAGTCAATGAAGAAATCGGTATGTTAGGAGCAGCAACCATTGATGTTTCTGATCTGAAAGGACGTTTATTTATGAATATGGACTCTGAAGATGAGGGCGTATTCACAGTCAGCTGTGCAGGTGGAGCATCTGTGATCTGCAAGATTCCATATGAGACAGAAACAGTCAATGCATCAGTCATCGAGATTAAAATGGATGGATTTACAGGTGGACATTCTGGAGTTGAGATCATCAAAGGACGTATGAATGCAAACTGTGCAATGGCAAGAGTGTTGTTAAGTTTGTTCAATGAGGTTGAAATGCAGCTTGTTTCAGTAAATGGTGGAGAAAAAGACAATGCGATCGCGAAATTCAGCGAAGCATCTGTTGCAGTACTTCCAGAAGAAGTAGAAGAAGCAAAACAGATCATTGAAAATACATTTGCACAGATCAAAGAAGAATATAAAGTGACAGATCCTGGTGCAAGATTAACAGTAAATGTAAAAGAAACTGCTGACGTAGAGACATTTACAGAAGATACAACATTTGCAGTAGTGACTGCAATGGTTCATATGCCAAATGGTGTTCAGAGAATGAATCCAGAGATTGAAGGATTGGTACAGACATCACTAAATATGGGGATTTTAACAACGAAAGATTCTGAAGTACAGATGACATTTGCAGTTAGAAGTTCCAGTGAAACAGAGAAACAGTATCTGATCGCTCAATTGACATCTCTGTCTGAAACATTAGGTGGAGAGATAGAAATCGTAGGACCATATCCAGGATGGGAGTATAAAGCAGATTCCAGACTACGTGAAGTTATGGTTGAGGCATACAAAGATTTATACAATGGAGAAGAACCTGTGGTTGAAGGAATTCATGCAGGACTGGAATGTGGAATCTTTGCTTCAAAATTACCAGGACTTGATGCGGTATCCTTTGGTCCTCAGATGGAACATATTCATACGACAAATGAAGTATTGAGTATTTCATCTACGGAACGTACATGGGAACTGGTTGTTAAGACATTGGCGGCATTGAAATAAATTTTAAATTTTGTAATTGGCCAACTGTAGATTTCGAGTATATGATAAAAATAAATAAACGATCGGAAGAGTAGCTAGAGAATTTTACTCACGTTTTTGCAGATCGCTGATTCGCTGGCTTTCCTTGCGAAACTCGCTTTCAAGGGTATTCAAATTTGAATTCTTTGAGGCTCAAACATCGCACCAAGCCAGCTTCGAATCCGCAAAAAACGTGGCAAAATTCTAATGCTGCTCTTCCGATCGTTTATTTATTTTTTATCATATACCTGAAGTCTATCGTGTGGACAATTCACAAGAATTCTAATTTGCGACGGTAGGCTTTTGCATATGTGACAGAAATAAGATAAAACTGAAGGCTATCGAAACCACTATACAGTGTGTATGTTACAGGGTATTGGCTGATAATTTTTGTATTCGTTAACAGAAGATCAAAGGAACTTAAGAACACTGATTTGATGAGAAGTTTGAGATACATTCAAACTTCATATCTTCTGTCATGAAAAAAACTAGTTGAGTTTTCCCAAACCTTTCTATACAATAAATAAGAAGAAAATAAATGAAAGGAATTAAACTTATGGAAGAATTCTTACAAGTAGGAGCAATCGCGAACACACATGGTATCGCAGGGGAAGTCAAAGTATTTCCGATGACAGATGATATCAAACGATTTAAGAAATTAAAAGAAGTATATTTAGATACAGGAAAAGAAAGAAAATTATTACATGTAGTATCATGTAAATTCGTAAAGAATCAGCCAGTTTTAAAATTTAAAGAATTTACAAATATTAATGAAGTAGAGATGTATAAGAGAAAAGGACTGTTTGTTACAAGAGATCAGGCAGTGCCTCTTGGTAAAGATGAATACTTTATTGCAGATCTGATCGGCCTTTCTGTGATCAGAGAGGATAATGGAGAAGTTCTTGGAAAATTAACAGATGTTTTACAGACGGGTGCAAATGATGTCTATGAAGTGAAAATGGAAGATGGGAAAGAAATTTTGCTTCCGGCGATCAGAGAATGTATCAAGAAAGTAGATCTTCAAAAAGGCGAGATTACAGTTCATGTGATGAAAGGATTATTAGATGAATAGATTTCATATATTAACATTGTTTCCAAAGATGGTAATGGATGGGCTTAATACAAGTATTATCGGCAGAGCGATCGATGCAGGACTTCTTGAGATCAATGCGGTTAATATCCGTGATTATTCTACCAATAAGCATATGAAAGTAGATGATTATCCATATGGAGGTGGAGCTGGACTTGTGATGCAGCCGGAGCCGGTTTATCGTGCGTATAAAGATCTTACAAAAAACATGAAGAAAAAGCCAAGAGTCGTTTATTTGACTCCGCAGGGAACAACGTTTCATCAGGAGATGGCAAAAGAACTTGCAAAGGAAGAAGAATTGGTCTTTTTATGTGGACATTATGAAGGAATCGATGAGAGAGTTTTAGAAGAGATCGTTACAGATTATGTATCTATTGGGGATTATGTATTGACTGGAGGTGAACTTCCAGCAATGGTTATGATTGATTCGATTTCAAGACTGGTTCCAGGAGTCTTACATAATGATGATTCCGCAGGGGATGAATCCTTTGAAAATGGATTGCTTGAATATCCGCAGTACACAAGACCACCTGTATTCTTAGATAAAGAAGTACCAGAAGTCCTTCTCTCAGGGCATCATGAGAATATCCGCAAATGGAGACATGAACAGTCAGTGAAACGAACCAAAGAGAGAAGACCAGATCTTTGGGAGGCATATGAGAAGGAGATGGAAGAAAACAATGGGAACAAGTAAGATCAGACTTGTTGCGGTTGATATGGATGGAACCCTTTTAAATAGAGAACGTAAGATCACACAATATACACAGAATGTCATCCGACGTGCGGTTAGTCAAGGTGTTGTTTTTGCACCTGCAACAGGACGAGCGGTCAATGCACTTCCACAAGAATTAAAAGATATGGAAGAAATCCGTTATGGGATTTTCAGTAATGGGGCGACAATTTATGATTTAAAAGAAAAGAAAGTTCTTTATAAAAATCAGTTTGAGCAAAAAAGGATTTTGGAATTAATGGATTTTCTAAAACAATTTGATGTAATGCAAAGTTACAGTATGAATGGACAATCATATGCTGCGAGAAAAGACATGGAAAATGTTGATTATTATCAATTAGATTCTAATACGAAAGCAATCATTCATAATTCAAGAAAACTGATCAATGATCTGGAAGATTTTTTAAAAGAACATGACAAGACGGAAACAGTAGAGAAAATAACTTTATTATTTCGTACAAAGGAAGAAAGAGCAAAGGTCTGGAAAGCATTAGAAAGATTTGATGATATCCAGTATTCAAGTTCTCTTCCAAAGAACATTGAAATCTCCAAAAAAGGATGTAATAAAGGAGATGGGCTTCTTCATTTGGCTAAGAGTCTTGGAATTAAAAGGGAAGAGGTCATGGGCTGTGGAGATGCAGATAATGACAGGGAATTATTAGAATGCTCAGGATTTTCCGTAGCCATGGAAAATGGAATCGATGAAATAAAAGAGATTGCAGATTATATTACGGTAACGAATGAGGAAAATGGTGTTGCCAAGGCGATGGAGAAATTTGTATTAATTTAATACTAATATATAGAGCAAGCATATAAAGATATCTGAATTGAAAAAAATACAAAAAAAGGCTTGCAGCATACAAAAAAATATGATAATATGTTCAAGTTGTTATAAATATGGATGGTCCTCTGTTACATTTGGTATTAAGAACATCTAAAAACGTTCAAGGAGGAACAACAATGAGCGCACAGGATATTATTAAAAGCATCGAAGATGCACAGTTAAGAGAAGTTGCTGAATTCAAAACAGGAGACACTGTAAGAGTTCACGCGAAAGTAAAAGAAGGAAACCGTGAAAGAATCCAGGTTTTCGAAGGAACAGTCATCAAAAGACAGAATGGTGGAGCACGCGAAACATTTACTGTAAGAAAACAGGCAAGTGGTGTTGGTGTTGAAAAAACATGGCCAGTACATTCTCCAATCATCGAAAAGATTGAAGTAGTAAGACGTGGTAAAGTAAGACGTGCTAAATTATACTACTTACGTGATCGTGTTGGTAAAGCAGCAAAAGTAAAAGAAAGAGTATAATCAGACAGAGATTATCAAAAGAGAGGGATAGGCTGTATAAGCTTATCCCTGTTTTATTATATAGGATTTTGCTATATAATATCACACAGAGAAATTATATAAGGAAAGGAGTTCTCTATGAGGAAAGGATATACAATGACCTATCAGATGCGTAAGAAACAACGTCAGCAAAGAGAAATTATTATTCAATATGCACTTAAATTTGTAGGTGTTGTGTTACTTGCATTTTTGATCGTGCGATTCGTATGTTTCAGTTTTACGATTCAGGGAGATTCAATGTCACCATCGATCAAAAAAGGTGAAAAGCATCTGGTAAATCGTTTGATCTATCAGATCAAGGGACCAAGTAGATATGATGTGATCGTATTTAAGACAGATGATAAGAATGGAAATTATTATGTAAAACGAGTTGTTGGACTTCCTGGAGAAAAAGTTCAGATCAAGAATGGACGAATTTATGTAAATGGAAAGAAAACAAAAGCATATTCCAGTCAAAAGATTTTATCTGCAGGACTTGCATCAGAAGAAATTACATTAAAGAGCGAACAGTACTTTGTCGTAGGAGATAACTACAATAATAGTGAGGACTCCAGAAGTGCAAGTGTTGGAAATATAAAAAGATCAAATATTGTTGGAAAAGTCGGTATCAAATACTGGCCGTGATAACAGAGGGAAGGAGATAGAAAAATGGATTTTCAGTGGTACCCAGGTCATATGACCAAAGCAAAACGTATGATGCAGGAAAATATGAAACTGATCGATATCATGATCGAGCTTGTGGATGCAAGAATTCCACTAAGCAGCAGGAACCCTGATATTGACCAGTTAGCAGCGAATAAATCAAGACTGATCTTATTAAATAAGACAGATATGGCGGATGAACGAGTGACTGCACAATGGGAAGAATATTTTAAAGAAAAAGGATTTTATGTAGCAAGGACAAATGCAAGATCCGGAAAAGGTGTCAAAGGGACACAGGCGATCGTCATGGATGCGTGCAAAGAAAAATTAGAAAGAGACAGAAAACGAGGAATTAAAAATCGTCCGATCAGAGCAATGATCGCAGGAATTCCAAACGTTGGGAAGTCAACCTTTATTAATAGTCTGGTTGGAAAAGCCTGTACAAAGACAGGAAATAAACCAGGTGTTACAAAAGGAAAACAATGGATCAAGTTAAATAAAAATATTGAATTATTAGACACACCAGGGATTTTGTGGCCTAAATTTGAAGATCAGCAGGTTGGATTACGTCTTGCATTGATCGGGTCTATCAGAGATGAGATTTTAAATCAAGATGAAATGGCAATTGAACTGATCGAATATCTGAAAAATCATTATAAAGGAATTTTAGCAGATCGTTATCAGGTAGATGAAAGCGAAGATAAAGTGAAGATTTTAGAGCAGGTTGCAATGAATCGTAATTGTAAGATGAAAGGAAATGAATTAGATTACGAAAAAGCATCCAAGATTCTGCTAGAAGAATTCAGAAATGGGAAATTAGGAAAGATTTCTTTGGAAGTTCCAGAGGAAATAAAAGAGGCATAAAAGTCTCTTATGGGGCAGGTAAAACAATGTTTAAAAGTATAATAAGATTACTGGCAACTATTTTGATCACAATCGCATTTGCTTTTTTGATGATCACATATGTGGGAGAGAGAACAAAGGTAAGCGGGCATTCAATGGAGCTGCAGCTGCATGACCAAGATCAAGTGTTGTTAGATAAGCTGACATATCGTTTTCGTAATCCTAAAAGATACGAAATTATCGTATTTCCTGGTCCAGAAGGCGGGGATCAGTTTTTTGTGAAACGAGTGATCGCACTTCCAGGAGAAACTGTGAAGATCGCAAAAGGAAAAGTTTATGTGAACAATAAAGAAGTGAAAGATTATTCTAAGGATCATACAACGGATCCATGTGAGTTGAAGTCAGAACTGCATCTTAAATCAGATGAATATTTTGTTCTAGGGGATAACAGAGATAACAGCAATGACAGCAGATACAAAGAGGTTGGTACAGTAAAGAGGGCAGAGATTACAGGAAGGGTCGTCTTTAGATTCTATCCTTGGAAGAGTGCAGGAGTGATCCGCCCATAGGAAGGATTTTATGACAAAGAAAGAAGAGCGAGAAGCCAGAAAATTAGAAAAGTTAAGACTTGAAAAAGAAAGAATGTATAAAATGTTTTCTTTCGAGAGAGAATATGCGGATCGTCAGTCCATCTGCGGAATTGATGAAGTTGGAAGAGGACCATTTGCAGGTCCGGTTGTTGCAGCAGCAGTGATTTTACCAAAAGATTGTGATATCTTATATCTGAATGATTCCAAGAAACTTTCTGAGAAGAAAAGAGAACTTTTATATGATGAGATTTATGAAAAAGCAGTAGCAATCGGAATTGGAATGTCTTCAGAGAAAGTGATCGATGAGATCAATATCCTGCAGGCAACTTATAAAGCAATGCAGCAGGCAATTTCAAAGCTTTCCGTAAAACCAGATCTTTTATTAAATGATGCAGTTACAATCCCAGAGGTAGACATCGAGCAGGTACCAATCATCAAAGGTGATGCAAAAAGTGCGTCAATTGCAGCGGCAAGTATTGTTGCAAAAGTTACAAGAGACCGAATGATGAAAGAATATGATGCAGTCTATCCGGGATATGATTTTGCAAAGAATAAAGGATATGGAACAAAAGCACATATTGAAGGAATCAAAAAACAGGGAATCTGCGATATTCACAGAAGAACATTTGTAAAGAAATACATATAAAAAGAACTATATAATATGAAGAAGAATAACAGAGAAACCGGGGCAAAGGCAGAAGCAATTGCCTGCTGGTTTTTAGGACAGCAAGGATATGATATTCTTGAACAAAACTTTTATACGAAAGTCGGAGAGATTGATATCATAGCAAAAGAAGGTCAAACATTGGTTTTTGTGGAAGTGAAATACAGAAAAGATGATAAAAAAGGATATCCGGCACAGGCTGTAGATCAAAGAAAACAGCAAAAGATTCGAAAGAGTGCAATGATTTATTTAAAGAAGAATCATTTATCCTTTGAACAGCAGATGCGTTTTGATGTAGTAGAGATTTTAGGAAAGAAGATCAGGGTGATAAAACATGCATTTTAAGAAATCAAATGACAATCAGTCTACGATATTACATGAAGGAAATGTTCCATATCTGACATTTAGGAAATTAGATCAAGCAGGAGTCAGACATGGATTTTCAACTCGGATAGGTGGAGTCAGTGAAGGGATGTTTGCAACACTGAATTTAAGCTATAACCGTTGTGATAAAAAGGAAGCCGTGGATGAAAATTTCAGGCGAATCGGGAAAGCAATTGGATTTGATCATACAAAACTTGTGTTTTCTAATCAGATCCATGAGACAAAAATCCATAAAGTAACAAAAGAAGACTGCGGAAAAGTCATGAAAGATATGGATGGTCTTGCAACAAATGAGCCAGGGATTCCGCTTTATACAGGATATGCAGATTGTGTTCCATTATTCTTTTATGATCCTGTAGAAAAGGTTGCAGCATTGGCACATTCTGGATGGAGAGGAACAGTTGGAAGGATCGGTGCCAAGATGGTACGATTTTTGGAAAGTGAATTTGGATGCAAAAAAGAAAATATCGTTGCAGCGATCGGGCCATCAATTTGTCGAAGCTGCTATGAAGTCAGCGAGGATGTTGCAGAGAAATTTAAGAAAGAACTGACAGGACATGATGCAAAGGAATTTCTGGATGATAAAGGAAATGGAAAATATCAGTTAGATCTTTGGAAAGCAAATGAGATCATTTTAACAGAAGCAGGAATTCTTCCAGAGAATCTAGATATTACAGATATCTGCACATGCTGCAATCCGGACTTATTGTTTTCACATAGAGCAAGTCATGGAAAACGTGGGAATTTAGCAGCATTCATCGTATTATAATATGATATAAAAATAGTATTTTATTTTGTGAAATTCTTCACACTGGACGAATTTCATAAGATAAGGTATACTTAGAAACAGTACAGGTTTTTGAAACATTTAGAGAGGTATATAGATTATGAGTAAGCCGATCATTGCCATTGTAGGAAGACCCAATGTAGGAAAGTCTACATTGTTTAATGCACTGGCAGGAGAAAAAATTTCAATTGTAAAAGACACACCGGGAGTAACAAGAGACCGTATCTATGCAGATGTAACATGGTTAAACTACCAGTTTACATTGATTGATACAGGCGGTATTGAACCAGATAGCGGTGATCTGCTATTAAGTCATATGAGAGGACAGGCAGAGATCGCGATGGAAACAGCTGATGTAATCATCTTCCTTACAGACGTAAGACAGGGACTTGTTGATGCCGATTATCAGGTGGCAGATATGTTAAGACGATCTGGAAAACCAATTGTTTTAGCGGTCAACAAAGTAGATAATTATGAGAAATTCGTTCTGGATACTTATGAATTTTACAATCTGGGACTTGGAACGCCATTCCCAGTTTCAGCAAATTCTAAGATTGGATTTGGTGATCTGTTAGATGAAGTTCTTGTTCATTGTAATCCACAGGATGCAGATGAGAAAGAAGATGAGAGACCAAGAGTTGCGATTATCGGAAAACCAAACGCAGGAAAATCTTCTCTGATCAACAAGTTATTAGGAGAAGATCGTTTGATTGTTTCTGATATTGCTGGAACAACAAGAGATGCGATCGATACAACAGTGAAACGTAATGGAAAAGAATATGTATTCATCGATACAGCGGGACTTCGAAAGAAGGCCAGAGTGAAAGAAGATATTGAACGTTACAGTGTCATCCGTACTGTTGCAGCTGTAGAACGTTGCGATGTGGCAATCTTAGTTATTGATGCAGAAGAAGGAATTACAGAACAGGATGCCAAGATCGCAGGAATTGCACATGAACGCGGAAAAGGTATGATCATTGCGGTCAATAAATGGGATTTGATCGAGAAGAACGATAAGACAATTTACAAATTTACAAATCAGGTCAGAGAAGTACTATCTTACATGTCTTATGCAGAACTTGTTTTCATTTCTGCGAAGACTGGACAGCGACTTCCTAAGATCTTTGATGTACTTGATATGGTTATCGAGAACCATGCATTACGTGTACAGACAGGAGTCTTAAACGAGATTCTTACAGAAGCGGTTGCTATGAAACAGCCACCATCAGACAAAGGAAAGAGATTAAAACTTTACTATATTACACAGGTTTCTGTGAAACCACCAACATTTGTTGTATTTATCAATGATCGTCAATTGATGCATTTTTCATACACAAGATATCTTGAAAACCAGATCCGTAATACATTTGGATTCAGAGGAACACCAATCCATATCATTGCGAGGGAAAGGAAGGAAAGATAATGGTAGTTTGTATTGTTGTGTGTATGATTGTCGGATATTTATTTGGGTGCATCCAGACAGGATATATTGTCGGGCGTGTAAACAAGATCGACATTAGAGATTACGGAAGTGGAAATTCCGGGACAACGAATACATTAAGAACCCTCGGAAAGACAGCAGCGATCATTACGTTTCTTGGAGATGCAGCCAAAGGACTTGTGGCAGTTAATCTTGCAAGATATGTGATCATGCCTGCATTTGGTGTAGAGGGAGAAGCTTATCTTTGGCTTTTGACAGGGTTTGCAGTAGTACTAGGACATAATTTTCCGTTTTACCTTGGATTTAAAGGTGGAAAAGGAATTGCAACAACAGGGGGAGTTATTTTTGCATTTCACTGGCAGCTTGGGTTGATCTGTGCAGCAGTATTTTTGATCATTACGATCATTTCAAAGTATGTATCATTGGGATCGATCTGCATGGTACTGATCATACCGTTTATTTTGTATTTTAACAATCCACAAGACTGGAAATTAGTTGTTGTTGGATGTATTTTTACGGCCATGGCAATCTGGCGCCATCGTGCAAATATTGTTCGTTTGATGAATGGTACTGAGAATAAATTAGGTCAGAAAGTAAAACGTTAGGAGGAACTAAGACTATGAAGAAAGTCAGCGTTATTGGTGCAGGAAGCTGGGGAAGCGCTCTTGCAGTGTTATTAGCAAATAATGGACATGAGGTGACTTTATGGACACATGATCCACATGAAATCGAGATGCTTTCTACAAAGAGAGAACAGCAGGAAAAATTACCAGGTGTAAAATTACCAGATAATATCGCAATTGAAGCAGATCTTGAAACAGCTTTAACAGATGAAGATGTTGTTGTTATGGCAGTTCCTTCACCAGTTGTTCGTACGGTCGCAAAACAGATGTCTCCTTTCGTGAAAGATGGGCAGATCATTGTGAATGTTGCAAAAGGTATTGAAGATGTTACATATAAGACATTATCTGATATCATCGAAGAAGAAATTCCAAATGCAGAAGTTTGCGTATTATCAGGACCTAGTCATGCAGAAGAAGTAGGAATAGGAATTCCTACAACGGTTGTAATTGGTGCAAAAAATAAAAAGACAGCAGAGATGCTTCAGGACGTATTTATGAATAAAGTATTCCGTGTATACACAAGTTCAGATATTATCGGAATCGAACTAGGAGGAGCATTAAAAAATGTTATCGCATTAGCAGCCGGAACAGTTGATGGTCTTGGATATGGAGACAATACAAAAGCAGCGTTAATGACAAGAGGAATTGCGGAGCTTACACGTCTTGGAGAAGCCATGGGAGGAAAGCCAGAGACATTCTCAGGACTTACAGGAGTTGGAGATTTGATCGTTACATGTACAAGTGTACATAGTCGAAATCGTAAAGCAGGATACTTAATGGGAAAAGGTATGACTGCAGATGAGGCAATGAAAGAAGTAAAAATGGTTGTAGAAGGTGTATATTCAGCCAAAGCAGCCCTTGGACTTGCAAAGAAGTGCAATGTATCTGTACCAATCGTGGAAGCAGTGAACAGAGTACTATTTGAAAATGCAGATCCAAAAGAGGAAGTTTCAAACTTACTCCTTCGTGAGAGAAAACAGGAACATACAAATCTGGAATGGGATTAATCAGATAAACAATATATAAAACATAAACATATACAAAACATAAAAACATGAAGGAAGGAAGACAACAATGGAATCATTTAGGGAAATGTCAAAAGAAGAGTTACAGGCGCAGGAAGTGGAAGTAAACAAAAAGTATCAGGAATTTAAAGATCTTGATCTTTCACTCAACATGGCAAGAGGAAAACCAGCACCAGACCAGATCGATCATGCAAATGGAATGCTTGAGACGATGACGGATTATCATGCAAAAGATGGCTTAGATGTGCGTAATTACGGAGTCCTTGATGGACTTCCAGAGATGAAAGAGATTTTCAGTGATCTGCTTGATATCCCAGCGAAGAATATCATCGTTGGAGGAAATGCAAGTCTGAATCTGATGTTTGATCAGATGATGAGACTGGTCGTATTTGGAACAGAAGGAGAAAAACCTTGGGGACAGCTTGAGAAAGTAAAATTCTTATGTCCAGCACCAGGATATGACAGACATTTCATGGTTACAGAAACATTAGGATTTGAACTGATCACAGTTGATATGACACCAGAAGGTCCAGATATGGATCAGGTAGAGAAATTAGTAGCAGAAGATGAAAGTATCAAAGGAATCTGGTGTGTACCAAAATATTCTAACCCACAGGGAATCTGCTACAGTGATGAGACAGTTGACCGTCTTGCTTCCATGAAGACAGCAGCCAAAGATTTCAGAATCTTCTGGGATAATGCATATGGAGTACATCCAATCTTTGAGGATGTGAAAGTTAAGAATATCTTAGATGCATGTAAAGAAGCAGGAAATGATAACAGAGCATACTATTTCTTCTCAACATCAAAGATTACATTCCCAGGTGCAGGAGTATCTATTATTGCATCTAGTGATGATAATATCGCAGAGATCAAGAAAGTTATGACAGCCCAGACAATCGGATATGACAAGATCAATCAGCTTCGTCATGTACAGTTCTTTAAGAATGCAGATGGAATCAGAAAACATATGCAGATTTTAGCAGACTGTTTAAAACCTAAATTTGAGACAGTTCTTAATACATTAGACAAAGAACTTGCTGGAAGCGGATTAATTTCATGGGAAAGTCCAAAGGGTGGATACTTTGTATCTGTAGATGTTCTTCCAGGATGTGCAAAGAGAGTGGTGGAACTTGCCAAAGAAGCAGGAGTTACATTAACTGGAGCAGGTGCTACATATCCATATAAGAAAGATCCAAAAGACAGTAATATCAGACTTGCACCTTCTTACCCTACAGTAGAAGAATTACAGCAGGCAATGGATCTGTTTTGTGTATGTGTAAAGAAAGCAGGAATTGAAAAACTGTTAGAACAGGCATAAGATTTATGCATCGTTAAGAAATATTATGAGGAGTATTCTTTATCAAAGATGATAAGGAGTATTCCTCATTTATTTTTGTAATGATATCATTTGATTTTGAAATACAAATTCAAAGATTGTATCTGTACAATTAACACGTTGATGTGATAAAATAAAAATGTTTATTCGTAAAACAACAAAAAAGGAGTTGATTACATGAAATTTACAAAGATGCACGGTTGTGGCAATGACTACGTATATGTAAACTGTTTAGAAGAAAAGATCAATAACCCGAATAAAGTGGCAAAATTTATCAGTGACCGGCATTTTGGAATTGGTTCTGATGGAATGATCTGTATCTGTCCGTCAGATAAGGCTGATTTTAGAATGGCCATGTATAACTCTGATGGTTCTGAAGGAGCCATGTGCGGAAATGGTGTCCGCTGTATTGCTAAATATGTCTATGATTATGGACTAACAGATAAAACGACGATCACGATCGAGACAAAGGGTGGAATCAAAGAATTAGACCTTACAGTAGAAGATGGCAAGGTTACATGGGTAAAGGTTGACATGGAAGCACCAATTACAGAAGCTTCTAAGATTCCAGCAATCTATGATGATCTTACAGAAGTGATCGATCAGCCAGTGATCGTTGATGGAAAAGAATATAATATCACATGTATTTCCATGGGAAATCCTCATGGAGTTGTATTTGTGGATTCTGTTGCAGATATTGACATTGAGAAGATCGGACCGAAGTTTGAGAATCATCCAATGTTTCCAGATCGCGTGAATACAGAATTTATCGAAGTAGTTGATGAGAATACAATTAAGATGCGTGTATGGGAGAGAGGTGCAGGAGAAACTCTTGCCTGCGGAACAGGAGCATGTGCAAGTGCTTATGCATCTTATTTAAATAAGAAAACAGGAAAGAAAGTCTTAGTACATCTCTTAGGTGGAGACCTTCAGATCGAATATGATGAAGAGAAAGATACGATCTTTATGACAGGACCAGCAATAACAGTATTTGATGGTGAGATCGATCTTACAGGAATTGACGATTAAGAATAGAAAGACAGAAGAATTATTGGAGATAGAACATGATTTTAAAAGAATTATTAGAACGCTCAGAATATACCCTTGTACAGGGAAGTGAAGATGTAGAGATTTCTACATTAGTATATGATTCAAGAAAGATTGAAAAAGGCAGTGTATTTGTATGTATCAGTGGAGCAGCTTTTGATGGACATAAGTTTGCAGCACAGGCAGCAGAGCTTGGAGCAGCAGCGATCGTTGTAGAGAAAGATGTAGAAGTTCCAGAAAGTTTAACAGTGATCAAGTTTGATAACACAAGACTTGCATTAGCTGAAATGTCAGCAGCATACTTTGGATATCCGGCAGAAGAATTGACAACGATCGGAATCACAGGAACCAAAGGAAAGACAACAACGACATATATGATCCGTGCAGTCTTAGAACATGCAGGACAAAAGACAGGACTGATCGGAACGATTGAGACGATCATTGGAGATGAAAAAATTCCATCCGTCAATACAACACCAGAATCTTACATCGTACAGGAATCTTTCCGTAAGATGGCAGATGCAGGTCTTAAAAATGTTGTAATGGAAGTATCTTCACAGGCTTTGATGCTTCATCGAACAAGTGGATTTGAATTCGATTATGGAATTTTTACAAACCTTGCAGAAGACCATATTGGGGAAAATGAGCATAAAGATATGGATGATTATATTCATTGCAAGAGTTTACTATTCCAGCAGTGTAAGCAGGGAATCGTTAATGGAGATGATGATTATGTAGAAAGAATCATCAAAGACCATACATGTGCGATTGAAACTTATGGAATGAAAGATACAAATGATGTCTACGCAGAGAATATCACAAGAATTCAGGAACCTGGATATCTTGGAGTTGCGTATGATCTTAAGGGAAAACAGGAATATAACGTACATGTAGATATCCCTGGAGATTTTACAGTATATAATTCATTGGCAGCAATCTCTCTTTGCCGCCATATGGGAATTGTCAAAGAAGATGTATTATCTGCATTAAATACAATTCAGGTCAAAGGACGTTTAGAGATCATCAAGACTCCTGGAGATTATACATTAATGATCGACTATGCACATAACGCTATGAGTCTTGAAAGTCTTTTAACAACGATCCGTAAATATAATCCAAAGAAGATCTATTGCTTATTTGGATGTGGTGGAAACAGAGCAAAAGCAAGACGTTATGAGATGGGAGAAGTATCATCAAAACTTGCAGATCTTACTGTTGTAACATCTGATAACCCAAGAAATGAAGAACCAATGGATATCATCAATGATATTTTGATTGGTGTTCATAAAGCAGATGGAGAATATGTTACAATCCCAGACCGTAAAGAAGCAATCAAATATTGTATGGAACATGCCGGAGCAGGAGATATTATTATCCTTGCAGGAAAAGGACATGAAGATTATCAGGAGATCAAAGGTGTGAAACATCACATGGATGAGAGAGATTTGATTCAGGAAATCATCGAAGGAAGATAGAATATCTGCCTTTTAAAATATAAAGAAATAAAGGAGAATTACAAACGTGGAAGCAAGAATTTCAGGAACAACAAAATTATTTGGACTGATCGGTTCACCGGTTTCACATTCCGCATCACCAGCGATGCAGAATTACGGGTTTCAGGCATGCGGAGTCGATGGAGCTTATCTTGCCTTTGATATTAAAGAAGAGGAAGTACCAGAATTCATCAAATCCATGCGTCTGTTAAATATCCAGGGATGCAACGTTACAATGCCAAACAAGACAGCAGCAGCCCAGAATATGGACGAATTATCACCAGCAGCAGAACTGATCGGAGCTGTAAACACAATCGTAAACAGAGACGGAAAATTATACGGACATATCACAGATGGTGAAGGTTTTGTTGCAAACTTAAAAGATCATGGAATCAGCGTTGAAGGAAAAGATATCGTAATCTTTGGAGCAGGTGGAGCAGCAACAGCCATTCAGGTACAGTGTGCATTAGATGGAGCAAAATCTATCACAATTTTTAACCCAAGAGATCCATTTTTTGAAAGAGCCCAGAAGATGGTTGAGAAGATCAAAGCCAAAGTACCAACATGTCAGGTGGAATTATATGATCTGGATGCAAAAGATACAATGCGCAAAAAGATTGATGGAGCAGATATCTTAGTAAATGGAACATTGCTTGGAATGAAACCAAAAGAAGATACAACAGTAATCACAGATACAACAATGTTCCACGAAGGATTAGTTGTAGCAGACGTTGTATACAATCCAGAAGAAACAAGATTCTTAAGAGAAGCAAAAGAACATGGATGTATCACAGTTCCAGGAAAAGGAATGTTATTATGGCAGGGAGTTGCATCTTTTAAATTATTCACAGGAAAAGATATGCCTGTTGATGAAGTAAAAGAAAGATTCTTCCAGGGAGTATAAGATACATATTGGAATGTTACAAAAGACCGGATACGGTAAATATACTGTTTTCTGGTCTTTTTTTCTTAGAACCTTCATATACTTTATCAGTCTATGAAGGAGGAACTTATGGATCAGTTTAATGTATATAAAGATATGAAGGCAAGAACAAATGGGGAGATTTACATAGGGGTTGTTGGTCCGGTGCGTACAGGGAAAAGCACATTTATCAAGCGTTTTATGAATCTGATGGTATTACCCAATATCGAGGACGAGAATGACAGAAATCGTGCGAATGATGAACTTCCACAGTCATCAAGCGGTAAAACAATCATGACAACTGAGCCGAAATTTGTCCCAAATGAAGCAGTTTCTATTAAAGTAGAAGATGGAATAGAATTAAATGTACGCCTCATTGATTGTGTAGGTTATATGGTAAAAGGTGCAACAGGTCATATGGAAGGAGAAGAAGAGAGACTTGTAAAAACACCATGGTTTGATTACGAGATTCCATTTACAAAGGCAGCAGCAATCGGGACAAAAAAAGTTATCACAGATCATTCTACGATTGGGGTGGTTGTAACGTGTGATGGGTCTTTTGGTGAAATTGATGCAAAGCAGTATGAACCTGCGGAAGAAGAGACGATCAACCAGCTAAAGGCTTTAAAGAAACCATTTGTAGTATTATTAAATACGATTCATCCATATTCAGAAAGTACAAAACAATTAGCAGAACAAAAAGAAGAAAAATATGGAACAAAAGTGTTGCCGATGAATTTGGAGCAAATGAAAAAAGATGATATCTACCAGTTTTTAAAGAGTATATTAATGGAATTTCCAATTTCATCGATCGGATTTTATGTTCCAAGATGGACGGAAATGTTAAAAAAAGATCATCCGTTAAAAATGGAATTACTAGAAATGGCTAGAGATGTCATTTCAAACAAAACAACGATGAAAGATATCTATGATGATGAAGATAAACAATACAAATACATAACAAGCCAGAAAATAGAATCGGTATCAATGGATAGTGGCGAAGTAATCATAACTGTAAAAGTGGGAGATTCCTATTATTATGATTTCTTAAGCGAAACTACGGGAATGGAAATTCACAATGAATATGAATTTATCCGGATCATGGGAGAACTTTCAAAGAAAAAGAAAGAATATGAAGAAGTCGGGGAAGCACTTGCAGCAGTTAAGCAGCGAGGATATGGAGTGGTAACACCAACGAAGGAAGAAATTGTATTAGAACAGCCGCAGATCGTAAAGCATGGTAACAAATATGGGGTAAAGATCAAAGCAAGTGCTCCATCCATTCATATGATCCGTGCCAATATTTCCACAGAAATCGCCCCAATTGTCGGAGAAGAATATCAGGCGAAAGATTTGATGGAGTATATTGAACAAGGTTCACAGACTCCGGGAGAGAGTATGTGGGATGTTAATATTTTTGGAAAAACGCTGGAACAGCTTGTCGGAGATGGCATGCAGACTAAGGCTTTAAAGATGACCGATGAAAGTCAGCAAAAGCTTCAGGATACAATGGAAAAGATTATCAATGAAAGTAATGGAGGTCTTGTATGCATCATTATTTAAGAACGTTGACAAACGGATAGAAAAAGAATATACTTTGATAGACAAAGTGTTTTTTTGATTCATAGAATTTAGCAAAATAAAGACGGATCAAAGATAGAAAAAGAAGCGATTAAGATAAGTGGAGTAATTATGTCTGTAAAAATATTAGGAACAGGAAGTTTTCTTCCAGAAAAATCAGTAAGCAACGATGACCTTTCCAAAGTAATGGATACAAGTGATGAATGGATCTCATCAAGAACAGGAATTCGAAGCAGGCACATTTCAATTGAAGATACAACCTCAACAATGGCAGTCAAAGCAGCAAAGAAAGCATTAGAGAATGCAGGGGTCAGCGCAGAAGAATTAGACCATATTTTTGTTGCAACGTTATCAGGAGATCATGCGACACCAAGTACATCCTGTCAGGTGCAGAAGGGAATCGGAGCGGTCAATGCAGTGTGCATGGATATCAATGCGGCATGTTCAGGATTTGTGTATGGATTGAATACAGCAATCGCATATGCAAGAGCAGGAATGGGCAAGAAGATGATGATCATCGGAGTTGAGACGCTTTCTAAGATTCTTGACTGGAGTGATCGAAGCACTTGTGTATTATTTGGAGATGGAGCAGGATGTGCGATCGTCGAAGCGGATGATTCAAGAGAGATTTACATTGATGCAGGGTCTGATGGAGCAAAAGGAGATGTCTTAACATGTGAGGAAAGACACCTTAATAACCTTCTTGTAAAAGATGATTCACCAATGCAGCAGGTCACTATGGATGGGCAGGAGGTATTTAAATTTGCAGTCCGTATGGTGCCAAAGAGTATTACAAAGGTGCTTGATCAAGCTGGAGTTGATAAAGAAGAAGTGAAATATTTTGTACTTCATCAGGCAAATCGAAGAATCATTGAGGCAGCGGCCAGAAGATTAAAACAGCCGATCGAAAAGTTTCCGATGAACGTAGATCGATGTGCCAATACATCATCTGCAACGGTGCCAATCCTTCTAGATGAGATGAACCAGAAAGGTATGTTAAATCGCGGAGATAAGATTGTTTTAAGCGGTTTTGGCGGAGGACTTACATGGGGATCTGTTTATCTTACATGGTAGGTGGATAACCAACAAGATACGAAAGAGAATAAAAATAGTCAGCTTACATAGAAAAATAAGAGTTGACTATTTTTTTATGTAAATATAATAGCAGGAATCCTGCAATGCAGGATTCTTTTTGAAGTTAAAATATGGTATAATGAGTGGATAAGTACAGGAGGGAATCGAATTAATGGAATTACAGTTATGGAGAGAAATGCTCACCCCATATGAGCTGGCAGTAGATGAACTTGTGTTAAAGTTTCGGCATATTATAAGAGAATACAGGAACGTCGGAAGATATTCACCAATCGAGCAGGTTGACGGACGTGTAAAATCAATTTCAAGTATCTTAGATAAGATGCAGAGAAAGAAGATTAATGTCAACGATGTGGAGAAGGAATTAGAAGATATTGCAGGAGTTCGACTGATCTGCCAGTTTGTGGAAGACATTGATAAGGTTTTGGAGATCATAGAGAGCCGTTCCGATATGGAGATCAAGAGCCACAAAGATTATATTTCACATTCCAAAGACAGTGGATATCGAAGCTATCATGTGATCATTTATTATGAAGTGAATACAATTTATGGGAAGAAACGAATTCAGGCAGAGATTCAGATCAGGACACTTGCGATGAATTTCTGGGCAACGGTAGAACATTCATTACAGTATAAATATAAAGGAGATATTCCAAAACACGTAACTGATAAGCTTCTTGTGGCAGCAGATGCGATTGATGTCTTAGATCATGAGATGTCAACGGTTCGTGACGAGATCATGGACGCACAGAATTCGTTCCGTAAGAAATCAAATCTTGTATCAGAGATTCTTCATACGATGCAGAATTTATATAAAGTTGCAAATCGTCATGAAGTTTTAAAGATTCAGGATGAATTTTATAAAATATACGAGACAGGAGATATGGAACGCTTAGAGCATTTTAATAAGCAGTTAGATATCATTGCAGAAGGATATCGTGCTCAAAGCATTTCTTAGGAGAGATATGAAATTACCAGAATTATTTGAAGAGAAGATGAGACGCCTCTTAGGTGAGGACTTTGAAGAGTATGAGAAGCATTTAGATGATCCTGCATACTATGGAATCAGAGTGAATACATTAAAGATTTCTGTGGAGGATTTTTTAAAGATCTGTCCATTCAAAGTGACAAAAGTACCTTGGACAGACAATGGATTTTATGTAGACAGAGAAGAAAAACCATCCAAACACCCATATTATCATGCAGGACTTTATTATATTCAGGAGCCAAGTGCGATGACACCAGCTTCCTACTTACCAGTAGAGCCGGGAGATCGCGTACTTGATCTGTGTGGAGCACCAGGTGGAAAATCAACAGAACTTGGAGCAAAGTTAAATGGAGAAGGACTTTTAGTATCTAATGATGTCAGTATATCAAGAACGAAAGCATTGATTCGTAATATTGAGATGTTCGGGATCAGAAATGATATGATCCTTTGTACCGAAGCCAAATATTTAGTACCATCAATGACAGGTTTTTTTAATAAGATTTTAATTGATGCCCCATGTTCTGGGGAAGGAATGTTTCGAAAAGGAAATAACGAGATCAAGAACTGGCAGCAGAAAGGAAGCGAACCATATGCGAAGTTACAGCGAGAGATCGTTGATGATGCGATCAAGCTGTTAGCTCCAGGTGGTATGCTGTTATATTCTACCTGTACATTTTCTCCAGAAGAGAATGAACAGGTCATAGAATACCTTTTAGAGAAGAATGATGATCTTTCTTTAGTCCCAATGAAGATGTGTGAAGGTTTTGATCACGGACATCCGGAATGGACATTGACAGGAAGAGAAGATATCAAGCAGTGTATCCGATTATGGCCTCATAAGATCAAAGGAGAAGGTCATTTCCTTGCATTATTAAAGAAAGAAGATGGACCACAGCCAACATTCAAATATGAGAAGATCAAGAAAGTAAAACTTACTCCTGAGACAGAAGAATTCTTTAAAAACTGTAAGATGGATATCGACTGGAGTCATGTCAGGGAGCATCAAGGCAAGTTATTTTATTTAAAAGAAGATATTCCAGAGATGAAAAAGGTCAGAGTTCTAAGAAAGGGTCTCTACCTAGGAGAGATGAAGAAAGGTCGATTTGAGCCAAGTCAGTCATTTGCGGTGGCACTTTCAGCAGATGGATATAAGCCATATCTTTCTTTTGATATCAACGATGAGAATACCATAAAATATTTAAAATGCGAGACATTAGATGTTGATACAGCAACCGAAGGAATCCATCTGATAGGGACAAATGAATTCCCATTAGGATGGGCAAAGATCAAAAAAGGACGACTGAAGAACAAATATTCTTCCAGCTGGAGATGGTTATAATGGCAAAGAAAATCAGGTTAGACAAATTTTTATGTGACAGTTTAAATATCACAAGAAAAGAAGCAAAAGAAGCGATCAAAAAAGGAAAAGTTACGATCAATGGGGAAATAGTGAAGAAACCAGAAAGTAAACTGGATGCAGAGGATGATCAAGTGGAATTAGAACATCAGCCGGTTATATTTGAACAGTTTCATTATCTGATGCTTCATAAACCGCAAGGCGTTGTCTCTGCGACAAAGGACGATCATGATAAGACAGTGCTTGATCTGATCCATGAAAACTTTAAAGATAAGCTGTTTCCAGTTGGCAGACTTGATAAGGATACCGAAGGATTACTAATTCTCACTGATGATGGGATGCTTGCACACGAGCTGCTTTCTCCAAAGAAACATGTAGATAAGGTATATTTTGCAAAAGTATCTGGAAGCTTTACAGACGAAGAAGTTAAAAAATTTCAGGAAGGTTTGGATATTGGCAATGGAGAGAGATCAAAGGAAGCAGATCTTGAGATACTGACAGCAGGAGAAGATCAGTCAGAAGTTTTGATCACGATCACAGAAGGAAAGTTTCATCAGGTAAAACGTATGGTAAAAGCGGTTGGAAGTGAAGTTTTATACCTAAAGAGATTATCTATGGGATCTTTAAAGTTAGATGAAAAATTAGAACTTGGAATGTACAGAAGATTAAGCGAGACAGAGTTACAAGAACTAAAGGAGCATACAAATGTTAGAAAATAAAAAGGCAGTGATCTTTGATCTGGATGGAACATTAGTAGATTCCATGTGGATCTGGAGAGAGATCGATATCCGTTTTCTTGGAAAGTATGGGTTACAGGTGCCGGAAGGTTTAAATGATGAGTTGGAAGGTTACAGTTTCCATGAGACAGCAGTATATTTTAAGAAGCGATTTGAACTGCCTCTTACGATTGAAGAGATTATGGAGACATGGAATCATATGGCTTCTGAAATCTATGTGAATGAAATTCCATTAAAAGATGGAGTCCAAGATTTTATTTCGTTATTAAAAGAACGAGATATGAAGCTTGCGATTGCAACAAGTAATTCCAGAAAATTAGCGAAAGACTGTTTAAGAGCAAATGGCATTCTGGATGCGTTTGATTATATTTGTACATCTGATGAAGTCCCAAGAGGAAAACCAGAACCAGATGTGTATCTTCATGCGGCGAAGATGATCGATACCAAGCCAGAACATGCATTGGTATTTGAAGATATTCCATATGGACTGCTTGCCGGGAAACGTGCGGGGATGGAAGTCTGCGCGGTAAAAGATTCATATTCTGAACGTGCGGTCAAAGAAAAGCGAGAGATAGCAGATTACTATATTGATACATATTATGACATATTAAATGGAACCTATGAGACATTAAAGAAATAACAAAGGTCAAGAGAAAGGGTGATCATATGAGAGATATTGCACTGGTAACTGGAGCATCCTCAGGAATAGGGAAAGAATTTGTTAGACAGATCGCAAAGAAATACAAGGGACTCGATGAAATCTGGGTGATCGCAAGAAGAAAAGACAAACTAAGAGAACTAAAAAAAGAGATTATTGGAACAAGAGTTAGGATTCTTCCATTAGATCTTATGAAAGAAGAAAGTTTTGAACGTCTTAGAAAGGTTCTTGCAAAAGAACGTCCTACTGTAAGAATTCTAGTAAATGCTTCAGGATTTGGAATTTCTGGTTCTTTTGAGCATCAGACAGAAGAAGATGCAGCAGGAATGATTCGTTTAAATTGTGAAGCATTGACAAGAGTTACCTACTTGGTACTTCCATATGTAAGCAGAGGATCTTTTATTTATCAGATGGCATCTTCTGCAGGATTTGCACCACAGCCTGATTTCACAGTTTACGCAGCAACAAAAGCATATGCAAAAAGTTTTTCTATTGCTCTTAGACAGGAGCTATCAGGACAGGAAGTTAAAGTCATAGCGGTATGTCCTGGACCAGTGAAGACGGAATTCTTTGATCGTGCATATGAGCAGGAAGAGATGAAGTTTTATAAGAAATTTGCTATGGCAGACCCAAAGAGGGTTGTAAGTAAAGCAATCCGTGATGCAAGGAAGAATAAAGCAGTATCTGTCTATGGATTTACAATGAAAACAACAAGGATCATCTGTAAGATCTTACCCGGAAAATGGATTGCCAAAATCATGGGTTAGAAGGATAAAAAATGAGAGAATTAAACATAACAGCAAGAGAGGAAGGACAAAGACTTGACAAGATCCTCTCGAAATATTTAAATAAAGCACCGAAAAGTTTTTTGTATAAAATGCTTCGAAAAAAAAATATCAAATTAAATGGAAAAAAGGCAACTGGAAATGAAAAATTATCTAAAGGAGATCAGGTCTGCATCTATCTTGCAGAAGATACAATCAGTAAATTTAGGGAAGAAGTAAGGGCTGGAAAACAAAAACTGAAACTTGATATTTTGTACGAAGATGACAATGTTATTATGGTAAATAAACCATGGGGAATCTTATCCCAGAAATCAAAATCAGAAGATATATCGATTAACGATCAGATCATCCCATATGCAGTGAATCAAGGATTGATCAGTGAAAAAGAATTACAAGTAGTCAAACCGTCCATTTGTAATCGCCTTGATCGTAATACAACAGGCATCATCATCTGTGGAATTTCAATGGAAGGACTGCAGACAATGGCAGAGATGTTAAAGAATCGAGATATGGAGAAGTATTATCTTTGTATTGTGAAAGGGAAACTTAACAAACCACAGAAAGTTAGTGCATATTTAAGAAAAGATGAGAAAACAAACAAAGTAACAGTTTCAAAGCAAGAGATTTTCGGCGGAAATCATATTGAAACGGCTTATGAACCTGTAATCTCAAATGATGAATTTACACTATTAAAGGTAAAACTTATCACAGGAAAGACACATCAGATTCGTGCCCACCTTGCAAGTATCGGACATCCACTGATCGGTGATTTCAAATACGGAGATAGAAAGATCAATCAGCAGATGAAGCAAAGATTTGGATTAAAAGACCAGTTACTTCATTGTCAGGAAATCGTGTTCCCGAAACATATAAAAACATGTAGTAATCTTTCAGGAAAGAGAATTCAGGCACCGCTTCCCAAAAGATTTGAAACGATCAAACAGGAATTATTTGGGAGAGATTTATAATGGCGGAAGATAAATGGAATGTAAAAGGTCTTAGAGGTTCTGTACTGGAAGAATTGATCAATTATACAAATGAAAAATACCGCCAGCAAAAACTTGCGCTAGTGCAAAAAATACCGACATCGATCAAACCAGTAAGGTTCGATAAAACAAAACGTCATATCACACTTGCTTATTTTGATCAGAAAAGTACAGTCGATTACATAGGAGTTGTGCAGGGGATTCCTATCTGTTTTGATGCAAAGGAATGTGCAAAAGACGTATTTCCACTTCAGAACATTCATGAACATCAGGTAGAGTTTATGCGGCAGTACGAAGAGCAGGGCGGCATTAGTTTTTTATTGATCTATTTTACATCAAGACATGTCTGTTATTATATGTCATTTCAGGAGATGATGAAATACTGGAATCGTGCAAAAGAGGGCGGAGTCAAGCATTTTAAATATGAAGAATTAGATATTGGATTTTTTGTTCCATTAAAGCAGGGAATGATCCTTCATTATCTGGAATGTCTGCAGAAAGTTCTGAAACAAAAAGATCAGCAAGATTCGTGTCGAAAAGATTGACGAAAAGCTAAATTTTGCGTATAATATAACATTGACGAAAAAGAAAACCTGTGGATGTTGGCCACAGAGTAGAAAAGGATAGATTTTATGATCAGAAGCATGACAGGATTTGGACATGGGGAAGTGTCCAATGACAAGAATCAGAAAGTCACAGTGGAGATGAAATCCGTCAACCACAGATATTGTGATATTTCATTAAAACTTCCCAAGAAATTAGCCATGTTTGAGGCAAATATCCGTAATATCATGAAAGAATATGCGAGTCGTGGAAAGATTGACATTTATGTATCATATGAAGATCTTTCAGAGACAGCAGTAAGCCTTCATTATAATCAGGCAATGGCAGCAGAATATATGCAGGTATTTAAGAAGATGCAGGAAGATTTTGGTATTGAGACAAAGATCACTGCGGAAGCACTTGCTAAGTATCCAGAAGTTGTAACACTTGAAGAAGTGCAGCAAGATGAAGAAGTATGGTGGGAGCTGTTAGAAGCTGCATTAAGACAGGCTGCCGAGAAATTTGTAGACACAAGAACGATCGAAGGAGCAAATCTTAAGAAAGATCTGCTTGGAAAGCTAGATCAGATGGCAGCAGATGTGGCATTTATTGAGAGACGTTCTCCACAGATCATTGCTGAATACAGAGCAAAATTAGAAGAGAAAGTGAAAGAATTTTTAGAAGACTCAGCAATTGAAGAAAACAGGATTGCGGCAGAAGTTACATTATATGCAGATAAGATTGCTGTTGATGAAGAGATTGTAAGACTTCAAAGTCATATCAGTTCTATGACAGATGTGCTGGAAAGTGATGAAAGTATTGGAAGAAAGCTTGATTTCATGGCACAGGAGATGAACAGAGAAGCGAATACGATCTTATCAAAGTCAAGTGATGTTGATCTTGCAGATCATGCAATTGAACTGAAGACAAATGTTGAGAAAGTAAGAGAACAGATTCAGAACATAGAGTAAGATAAGAAGGGAAAGATCATGGAAAAGAGAGGTTCATTACTGGTACTGTCTGGATTTTCTGGTGTTGGAAAAGGAACAGTAGCAAAGAAACTGGTAGAAAAATATGGATATAGTTTATCAATTTCCGCAACAACAAGAAAGCCGAGAGAAGGTGAAGTTGACGGAAGGGAGTATTTTTTTAAGACGGTAGATGATTTTAAAAATCTGATCGACTATAATGGATTTATTGAGTATGCCAGATATGTGGACAATTATTATGGAACGCCAAGAAAGTTTGTAGAAGAAGAACTTGCAGCAGGACATAATGTGATCTTGGAAATTGAAGTGCAGGGTGCGTTTAATATTAAGAAACAATATGAAGATGCATTATTGATCTTCATTACGGCACCAAGCGCTGCGGCAATCAAGGAACGCCTGGTAGGAAGAGGAACTGAATCGGAAGAAGTGATCAACAAACGTATTAATCGTGCCAAAGAAGAATCTGAGGATATGGATAAATACGATTATATTGTGATCAACGATCAGGTAGAAGATTGTGCAGATCGAATTCATGCCATTGTACAGGCAAAAGACTGCCTGCTTGGAAATAACCTTAAATTTATAGAAGAAACTAAAAAAGAATTAGAACAACTATAGGAGGAATTATTATGTTACATCCATCATATACAGAATTAATGAAAGTTATCAATGGTGACAGTGAGGAAGAAAAAGTTATCTCAAGCCGTTACTCTATTGTACTTGCAAGTGCTAAGAGAGCAAGACAGATCATTGCAGGAGATATGCCATTAGTAGAAGAAAAAGATGGTGCAAAACCATTATCTACAGCAGTTGAAGAGCTTTGGGAAGAAAAAGTAAAGATTCTTGGAGACGATGAAGAAGTAGAAGAATAGAAATAACAAGGAAAACAAAACAGGGTGCTTAGGGATTCCTAAACACCCTTCTTTGTACAGACAGGGAGTTTTTATGGACATTATTTTATTACTGAAAACCGTATTACTTGGAATTGTCGAGGGAATTACGGAATGGCTGCCGATCAGTAGTACAGGACATCTGATCTTGGCAGATGAATTTATTAAATTAAATATGACAGGTGCCTTTAAGGAAATGTTTGACGTTGTGATTCAGTTAGGTGCGATCATGGCAGTTGTTGTTTTATATTTTCATAAGTTAAATCCATTTTCACCAAAGAAAAACCATAGGGAAAAGATGGATACTATTGTTTTATGGACAAAGGTAATTCTTGCGGTATTTCCAGCAGCAATTATCGGCATTTTATTTGACGACTGGTTGAATGCACATTTTTATAATCCTCCAGTAGTTGCAGCAATGCTGATCATTTATGGTATATTATTTATCATAATTGAAAACCGCAACAAACGAATCAGAAGAAGACCAATGAATGATCTTACAAGATTATCTTATGGAATGGCATTGGGAATTGGTGTGTTTCAGGTATTAGCATTAATTCCAGGTACATCGAGATCAGGAGCAACGATCCTTGGAGGAATCTTACTCGGGTGTTCCAGAACGGTTGCTGCCGAATTCTCATTTTTCTTAGGAATTCCAGTAATGTTTGGAGCAAGTTTATTAAAGATCGTGAAATTTGGTCTTGCATTTACAACAACACAATTGATCGTACTGATCGTTGGAATGGTAGTATCCTTCCTTGTATCTATCGTAGCGATCAAGTTTTTACTTGGATATATTAAGAAGAATGACTTTAAGGCATTTGGTGTATACCGAATTATACTCGGTCTGCTAGTGATCGTGTATTTTGCATTCATCAAATAAGGAGTTTGTAAAACATGGATAAGAATTTATTTCTAAAGAATATGGAAGAGATGATCGCCATTGCAAAGACAAATGGAAATCAGATTGACCACAAAGAGTTATTAGATTATTTTAGTGATTATAATTTGAATGAAGAAGCAAAGAAACTTTTGATCGCAAGCTTTATAGAAGCGGGAATTCGTGTGCTTGGAGTAGATGAAGCACAGATTGTTGCTGAAGAAGAGGCGGAGGCGAAAGCTAATGTGTCAGAAGAAGAACAGGGTGCGATCCGTTTTTATGAAGAAGAATTAAGCCAGATGGATCTTCCGGGGGAAGAAGAGCAGAAAGAGCTGATCACATCATGGCTTGCTGACAAAGAAGATGGAGAAGCAGTGATTGAAAGCTTTCTTCCGCAGATTCTTGAAATTGCAAGGAATCATATGGGAAAAGGTGTCTTATTTGGAGATCTTGTGCAGGAAGGTAACATTGGTCTATTAGAAGCAATGGCAATCTATCAAGATGGAGATGCAGAAGGATTTCTTGCACATGCCAAAAGTGCAGTAGAAGATTCTATTCTTGATGCAATTGCAATGCAGAGAGGTTCTGACAGTGTTGGAGAGGCAATGGCAATCAAGGCAAACCGCTTAGATGATGCTTCAACATTTCTATCAAAAGAACTTGGAAGAGAGCCAAAGATTGAAGAATTAGCAAAATATCTTTCTATGACAGAGGAAGAGGTAAAGGATATTATGAAGATTTCTCTCGATGCACTTTCTGTTATGGAAGCAGATATTAAACAGTCATAAAAATCCTTGGTGTTGACAGAAGGGAGGATGATCTTATGAATATCAGAGAAAAACAGGAACAGACGGAATTAAGTCTGTTAAGCCCATATGCAACACGAAGTATTGATACAAAAGGAAGAAGAAAGCCGGAAGAAGAATGTGAGATACGTACCTGTTTCCAAAGAGACAGGGATCGAATCTTGCATTGTAAAGCTTTTCGTCGTTTAAAAGATAAAACACAGGTGTTTTTATCTCCAGTAGGAGATCATTATAGAACGAGACTTATGCATACACTTGAAGTGTCACAGAATGCCAGAACGATCGCGAGAGCTTTGAATCTTAATGAGACATTAACAGAAGCAATTGCACTTGGACATGATCTTGGACACACGCCATTTGGTCATGCAGGAGAACGTGTATTAAATGAGATGAATCCCAAAGGATTTAAACATAATCAGCAAAGTGTGAGAGTTGCTCAGTATCTTGAGAAGAATGGTGATGGGTTGAATCTTACATGGGAGGTATTAGACGGTATGAAAAATCATTCAATGAAAAGCATGCCGCATACTCTGGAAGGTAAAATTGTCCGTCTGGCAGATAAAATTGCATATATCAATCATGATATTGATGACTCTGTACGTGCCAAAGTTTTAAAGGAAGAAGATCTTCCAAAGGAATATACAAATGTGCTTGGAACGACCTATCGTGAGAGAATTAATACGATGGTGCTTGATATTGTAAAACATAGTAGTGGTATCAATGATATTGTTATGTCTCAGAAGATAAGGGATGCAATGACAGGTCTTCGAAGTTTTATGTTCCAGAGAGTTTATGAGGAGCCAAATACAAAGAAAGAGGAAGAAAAGATAAAGAACATTATTGAACCATTATATGAGCATTATCTTTATCATATAGAGGAACTTCCAGTGTATAATCAGAAGATGATCAATTCAGAAGAAGATAAAGAACAGGCGGTTTGTGACTATATTGCAGGGATGACAGATCATTTTGCGATTGAGCAATATACAGAGATTTTTATTCCTAAATTTTTTATGCAAAAATAAAGGAAAATTAAAAAAGATGCAGAATAATATATTATAGAGGGATTTTTTAAGGAGGGACAAGCATTGATTTACGGAGAAGAAATCATAGAAGAGGTGCGAAGCCGGAATGATATTGTAGATCTCATCTCCACGTACGTACCGCTAAAGAAAAAAGGAAGTTCTTATTTCGGATTGTGCCCATTTCACAATGAAAAATCGCCCTCTTTTTCTGTGAGTCGGGATAAACAGATGTATTACTGTTTTGGCTGTGGTGCCGGTGGTAATGTTTTTACTTTTTTAATGGAATATGAGAACTTTTCTTTTCCGGAAGCGTTAAAATATCTGGCAGAACGAGCTGGAATGGAGCTTCCAGAAGAAGAATTGAATGAAGAAGCTAAACGAACAATGGATGCGAAAGCCAGACTTCGAGAGATGAACAAACTTTCTGCCAATTATTTCTATTATCTGCTTCACAGCAAACGAGGGCAGAAAGGACTTGCGTATTTGAAAAATCGTGGGATCACAGATGAGACGATCAAGAGATTTGGACTTGGATATGCAGATATTTACAATGATGATCTGTATCGTTTTCTAAAAAGCAAAGGATACAGTGATGAAGAATTGAAAGATTCTGCACTCGTAACGATCGATGAGCGACGAGGCGGAAGTGATAAGTTCTGGAACAGAGTTATGTTTCCAATCATGGATGTCAATAATCGTGTGATTGGTTTTGGAGGCAGAGTTATGGGAGATGGTTCGCCCAAATATTTAAATTCAAAAGAAACCACATTATTTGATAAAAGTCGTAATCTTTATGGATTGAATTTTGCAAGAAGCTCAAGGAAGAAAGAGATTATTTTATGTGAAGGATACATGGATGTTATATCTATGCATCAGGCGGGATTTACAAATGCAGTAGCTGCGCTTGGAACTGCATTTACTAGTGGACATGGAACGTTACTTAAGCGTTATACAGAGAATGTCATACTTTCTTTTGACAGCGATGAAGCAGGACAAAGAGCTATTTTGCGTGCAATTCCGATTCTTAAGGAAGCTGGACTGACAGTTCGTGTATTAAATCTCAAACCATACAAAGATCCAGATGAATTCATCAAAGGGTTAGGAAGAGAAGCTTTGGAAGAAAGAATCAGTCATGCAACAAGCAGTTTTATGTTTCAGATACAGGTAGCTGCAGGAAGATATGATCAGAACGATCCAGAGGAGAAGACAAAATTTCAGCATGAAGCAGCAAAATTACTTTCAACAATTGAAGAACGTCTGGAACGTAAGAATTATATTGATGCTGTATCAAGGGAATATTATATTGATGCAAAAGATTTGGAAGAACTTGTTAATTATTATGGAACTTCCGGTTATGCAACAGCACAGAGACAGCAAAATACGCCAAGACAGCCAGAGAGAAGGCTGCAGCAGAGTGAAGCAAAAGAGGAAAAGAGGAAACAGCCGCAGAAACTTCTTCTTACATGGATGGTAAATGAACCACAGTTATTTGAAAAACTGGATGGGATCATCGGTCCAGATGATTTTTATGAACAGATATATCATGGAGCGGCATTACTGCTTTTTAAACAATATGCAGAAGAAGGGGCAGTAATACCAGGAAAGATATTAAATCAATATACAGATCTAGAAGATCAGAAAAAGATTGCAGAATTATTTAATACAACACTAAAGATCAGTCCATCACCGGAAGATCGTGATAAAGCGTTGAATGATATTGTGCGAAGAGTAAAAGAAGACAGCATTGAACAACAGATGAACGCAACAAATGATATTTTGAAATGGCAGGATTTGATCAGGGAGAAAGCAAACCTTGCAAAATTGCATATTTCATTATAGGTTGGTTAAAATAGGAAGAGAAGAAAGGGACGAATTATGGAAGGTACAATGGAACAGTTCACCGAGAAACTTGCAGGTCTGGTGGAATTAGGAAAAAAGAATAAAAACTTTTTGGAGTATGCACAGATTGATTCATATTTCAAAGATATGAAATTGACTTCTGATATGATGGAAGCAATTTATGATTATTTGGAACAGAATGGAATCGATGTACTTACTCTTGCCGCAGTTGCAGACGATGATGATGATCTCGATGATACAATAGAGGATGAGACAGAGATTGCCGTTCCTGATGGTGTCAGCATTGAAGATCCAGTTCGTATGTACTTAAAAGAGATTGGTAAAGTACCACTTCTTAGTGCAGATGAAGAGATCAAACTTGCAAAGAGAATGGAAGAAGGGGATGAAGCAGCCAAGAAGAAACTTGCTGAGGCAAACCTTCGTCTGGTAGTAAGTATTGCAAAACGTTATGTAGGACGAGGAATGCTTTTCCTTGACTTGATCCAGGAAGGTAATTTAGGTCTGATCAAAGCAGTGGAGAAATTTGATTATCGTAAAGGATATAAATTTAGTACTTATGCGACATGGTGGATTCGTCAGGCAATCACAAGAGCAATTGCCGATCAGGCAAGAACAATCCGTATTCCAGTGCATATGGTAGAAACGATCAATAAATTGATCCGTGTATCCAGACAGCTTCTTCAGGAGCTTGGAAGAGAACCATCTCCAGAAGAAATTGCAGCAGAGATGGATATCCCAGTGGAAAGAGTTCGTGAGATTTTAAAGATTTCTCAGGAACCAGTATCACTAGAGACACCAATTGGTGAAGAAGAAGACAGTCATCTTGGAGATTTTATTCAGGATGAGAATGTACCAGTACCAGCGGATGCAGCAGCATTTACACTGTTAAAAGAACAGTTAGACGAGGTACTAGGAACATTAACAGAGAGAGAACAGAAAGTTTTAAGATTACGTTTTGGATTAGATGACAGCAGAGCAAGAACACTTGAAGAAGTCGGAAAAGAATTTAACGTTACAAGAGAACGTATTCGTCAGATTGAAGCAAAAGCACTGCGCAAGTTAAGACATCCAAGTCGCAGCAGAAAATTAAAAGATTATTTAGATTAAGGTATGATTATGGAATTATCAAACAGATTAGAGACGATCGCATCATTTGTCACAGAAGGATATGTTGTGGCAGACATCGGGACAGATCATGGATACATACCAATCTATTTAACAAAGAATGGAAACTGCCCGAGAGCCTATGCGATGGATGTAAATAAAGAACCATTAAGCCGTGCAAAAGCACATATTGAAGAAGAGAATGCAGGAGAAACCATTTCCTGCATTCTTTCTGATGGATTGCATGAATTACCGCAAGATGAAGTGGATTCCGTTGTGATCGCAGGAATGGGAGGAGACTTAGTTGTAAGGATTTTAGAACAGGATTTTGATAAGTTAGCAAATGTCAAAGAACTGATCTTATCCCCACAGTCTCATTTAGAAAGAGTCCGCCATTTCTTAAATGATCATGGATTTCGCATCTTAGAGGAAGAGTTTTTAAAAGAAGATGGAAAATATTATGTTGTGATCCGCGCAGTTCATGGAAAACAGCATTATAATAAAGAATGTTTTTATCGTTTTGGAGAAGAATTAATTCTTGCAAAACATCCAGTACTTCTTGAGTATCTGGATCAGGAATATATAAAATATTCAAAGATCAAAGAAAGTCTTACAGATGATTCAAAGGAACATATTAAAAGACGCAAAGCTGAAGTAGAGGATTTACTTGGAGATATCATGGAGGCACTTTGTTATTATGAATTGTAGAAAACTGATCGACCTTTTAGAGATGGAAGTACCATTAGAGACAGCAGAAAGCTGGGATAATCCAGGATTTCTTGTTGGAGATAAAGAAAAAGAGATTAAAAAAGTTTTAGTTGTTCTGGATATTACAAATGAAGTGGTAGAATATGCGATCAAAGAGCAGGTAGATTTTATCCTTGCACACCATCCCGTGATCTTTTCAAAGATCAGCAGATGTACCAGTGATGATTTTCTTCAGAATAAACTTTTGAAGCTGATCAGTCATGGAATCTGTGCTTATGGAATGCATACTTGTTATGATGTATGCAGAATGGGAGACCGTATGGTAGAACGTCTGGGACTTAATAATCTATGTGGACCTGTAGAAGATAGTGCATCTGGTAATGAAAAGGCACAGGGAAAAGGAATCGGTATCACAGCATACATCGAAGGAGATGTGACTGTTGGAGAGTACGCAAAGAAAGTCAAAGAAGCATTTTCATTAGAAAGTGTTATGGTATTTGGTGATTCAAATACGAAGATTTCAAAGATCGCGATCGTTCCAGGATCAGGAAGAAGTATGATAAGCACAGCTAAGCAGACAGGTGCTGATGTATTTTTAACTGGAGATATCGGACATCATGAAGGTCTTGATGCTATAGATATGGGAATGTGCGTGATCGATGCAGGACATTATGGATTAGAACATGTATTTATTGATGATATGAAACAATTCCTTTGTGATCAGACAGAAAATCTGGAAGTGATCACATATAAAGCAGGAAGTCCATATAAAGTTTTTTAAATAAATTTGTTTATTGATGAAAAAGAAAGAAGTGATGGTATATGATCAAAGTTACAGCAGGTCAGTCTATTTATGAAGTAGAAGAAGGAACAACACTTGAACAGCTTGCGAAACAGCTGCAAAAAAAAGAGGAACCAGTGATCCTTCTCGCTTACATGGATGGGAAACTAACAGAGTTATTTACAGAGATCAAAAAAGACTGTCATGTACGATTTGTTACATTGAAAGAACAAGCAGGATATATGGCGTATAAACGTACGGCGACTTTTATATTTTTAAAGGCATGTGAAGATCTTCTTGGAAAAGGTGAAAGCACGAAGATAGCAATTGATTATTCTATTGGAAACAGTATCTTTTGTGATTTCTCTTCCATGGAGCGGATAGTAGATGATAAATTTGCACATTCTATTCAAAAACGTATGGAGCAGTTGTACGAGTCAGATTTACCGATTACAAAAAGATCATTAGATACCGATCAGGCATCAAGATATTTTGACAGTGTTGGACTTAAAGGCAAGAGAGAATTGTTTAAATTCCGCAGAGAATCAAAGACAAATATTTATTCTATGGATGGATATGATAATTATTTTTACGGATATATGGCACCATCAACAGGGTACATTCCTACATTTTTAGTTTCAGTATATCAGCATGGTGTTGTGCTTCAGATTCCAAAGCGGAAGCAGACAGAAGAAATTGTGCCGTTTACTCCGCAGCCAAAGCTCTTCCATGTGATGCAGCGATCCAGAGAGTGGACAAAGACAATGGGAGTCGATACTGTTGGAGCTTTAAATGACGAGATCACATATGGCAATATTAACCACCTGATCTTATTACAGGAAGGTTTACAGGAGAAGCTTCTTGCAGATATCTCAGATGAGATTGTAAGCAAGAACAAACGGATCATTTTGATCGCAGGGCCTTCATCCTCAGGAAAAACAACATTTTCACACAGACTGTCTATTCAGTTAGAGATTGCAGGTTTAACACCGCATCCAGTTTCTATGGATGATTATTTCTTAGACAGAGAACTTTCACCAAGAGATGAAAATGGAAATTATAACTTTGAAACAATTGCATCATTAGATGTAGATCTTCTGACAAAACATATCAATCAGCTGTTAAATGGCGAAGAAGTAGATGTTCCAAGTTACAATTTTGTTACTGGAAAAAGAGAGTATCATGGACACAAATTAAAGATTGGACAAAAAGATGTTCTCGTTATGGAAGGAATTCATGGATTAAATGGAACTCTCACAAACGAGATTCCAGAAGATGCAAAATACAGAATCTATGTCAGTGCATTAAATCAGATCAATTTGGATGAACATAACAGAATACCAAGTTCCGATGGAAGATTATTGCGAAGAATCGTAAGAGACGCGATGACAAGAGGAAATGATGCCAGAGAGACCATCTCCAGATGGGATTCCGTAAGAAAGGGAGAAGAAGACAATATCTTCCCATATCAGGAAGAAGCAGATGTTATGTTTAATTCTGCACAAGTCTATGAGATCGCGGTACTGAAACAATATGCGGAACCTTTGCTTTTTGCAGTTCCAAAAGATTGTCCTGAGTATCAGGAAGCAAAAAGACTATTAAAATTTTTAGAATATTTCTTAAATATTCCAAGCGAAGCAATTCCAAAGACGTCTCTTTTAAGAGAATTTATCGGTGGTAGTTGCTTTGACGTGTAAGATGTGATATAATAATTGGCGCTTAGTCGGACAAATGGTCGCGCCGTTTCAGACGAAAGGGAAACGGTGAGGAAAGTCCGGGCTTCACAGGGCAGGATGCCGGATAACGTCCGGTAGGGGCAACCCTCAAGCTAGTGCAACAGAAATATACCGCCACATAAGTGGTAAGGGTGAAATGGTAAGGTAAGAGCTTACCGCCTGGCTGGTAACAGGCAGGGCATATGTAAACCTCATCCGAAGCAAGACCGAGATGAAAACGATAGATCGGCCCGATCTGTTTTCAGGTGGGTCGCTGGAGCTTGCTGGTAACAGTAAGTCGAGATAGATGACCATTCAACGACATAACCCGGCTTATCGTCTGGCTAAGCGTTATAAGAGAAATATCAGAGAAGTTGTGAGAGGAATCTTGCAGCTTCTTTTTTAGTTTATAGAAGAATTCATTTCTTTCAGAAAATGGAGAAATTCTTGAAAGAAATTGCAGAAATAACAAGAAAAACAGTAAAAAAAGGAAGTTTTTAAGCTAGCTATGAAAGAACTTTCAAAATTATCAATAGAACTTGAAATTAATTTTAAAATGGATATACTAAAAGTATCGAAAGCGAAAGCACGTAAGGAAGGAATTAAAATGAATCCAAGAATTGAGAATTTAAAAGGAAAACTGATCGTATCATGTCAGGCATTGCCAGATGAACCCCTGCACTCTTCTTTCATTATGGGAAGAATGGCACTTGCTGCAAAACAGGGCGGAGCATCAGGAATCCGTGCAAATACACCAGAAGATATCAAAGAGATCAAAACACAGGTAGATCTTCCAGTGATCGGGATCATCAAGAGAAATTACGATGACTGTGAGATTTATATTACACCAACGATCAAAGAGGTCGATGAACTAATGGAAGCAAAACCAGAGATCATCGCATTAGATGCAACGATTTCCAGTCGTCCAAACGGACAGACATTAGATAAATTTTTCCATCAGATCAAAGAAAAATATCCAGACCAGCTGTTAATGGCAGACTGCTCAACCATTGAAGAAGCACTACATGCGGATGAATTAGGATTTGATTTTATTGGAACAACCATGGTTGGATATACGAAACAAAGTAAAAATCTTAAGATTGATGAAAATGATTTTGAAATCTTAAGAACCATCCTTTCCAAAGTAAAACATCCAGTCATTGCAGAAGGAAATATCAACACACCAGAGAAATTAAAGAGAGTGTTAGAGTTAGGAGCATACTGTGCAGTTGTAGGATCAGCAATTACAAGACCACAGCTGATCACAAAGACATTTGCAGATGCGATCAAATAGATAAAAAGGATCAATACGATGGACTATTATGTAAAATCAGTGATACCGATCATTGAATCCAATTATGAAAATTTTACAGCACTGGAAAGAACAATTGCAGATTTCTTTATGAAGAATCAGAAGAAAGTTGATTTTTCGGCCAAAGAGATTGCCAAAAGATTATTTGTGTCAGAAGCATCCTTATCGAGATTCGCAAAGAAATGCGGATATCGGGGATACCGTGAGTTCATTTATCAATATGAGGAAACATTTGAGGAGAAAAATAAAGAACTCACGGGACACACAAGGCAGGTTCTAAACACTTACCAGGAACTGTTAAATAAGACATACAGCCTGATGGACGAAGCACAGATCCTAAGGATCTGTGAGAAATTAGGACAGGCAAGGAGAGTATTTGTCTGCGGAAAAGGAAGTTCCGGCCTTGCTGCAAGAGAAATGCGCTTAAGATTTATGAGGATTGGAGTAGATATCAATTCCATTCAAGATCCAGATTTGATGAGAATGCAGGCAGTATTCCAAAAAGAAGGCTGTCTTGTGATTGGAATCAGTATCAGTGGAGAAAGTGAAGATGTATTTTATTTACTCGAAGAATCAAAAAAAAGAGGAGCCGACACCATTTTGATCACAGGAAAGAATAGAGATGATTATGAAAATATCTGTGATGAGTTAGTCTTGATTGCATCAAGAAAATACTTAGATCATGGAAATGTTATCTCACCTCAGTTTCCAATACTGATCATGTTAGACCTGATATATTCCTACTACTTAGAACACGATAAAAAGAAAAAAGAAACTATGCACGATGATACTGTGCGAGCATTAAAAGGAGAAAGAAAATGAGAATTATCGAAACAAAAACTTATGAAGACATGAGCAAACAGGCAGCAAACATTATTGCATCTGTCGTAACATTAAAACCAGATTGCATGTTAGGACTTGCAACAGGATCTTCACCAATCGGAACATACGAAGAATTAGTAAAAAAATATGAAGCAGGAGAATTAGATTTTTCTGAAGTTACAACAGTAAACTTAGATGAATATAAAGGATTACCAAAAGAAAACAAACAGAGCTACTACTACTTCATGCATGACAATCTGTTTGACAAAGTAAATATCAAACCAGAAAATACACATTTACCAGATGGAACAAACTTAGACAGCGAAGAAGAAGCGGCACGTTATGAAGCATTAGTACAGTCTTTAGGAACAGTTGATCTTCAGCTTCTTGGATTAGGAAGAAATGGACATATCGGATTTAACGAACCAGGAGACAGCTTTGTAGAGCCAACACACTGTGTGGATTTAAAAGAAAGCACAATTGAAGCCAACAAACGATTCTTCGAATCAGCAGATGATGTACCAAAACAGGCATACAGCATGGGAATCGGAACAATCATGCGTGCGAAGAAAATCTTAGTTGTAGTCAGCGGAGAAGACAAAGCACAGGCATTAAAAGACACAATCTGCGGACCAATCTCTCCAAAAGTACCAGGAACAATCTTAAGATTACATTCAGACGTAACAATCGTAGCTGATGAAGCTGCTATGTCATTAATGAAATAATTGGATGGAATAAGTTTTAGTAAGTAGATGAAAACACCATTTTTCTGATATAATTGATTTATCAGGGAAGTGGTGTTTTTGCTTTTTATATAAATGTTTATTTTATATTGACTGTTAATTGGCAGAAATGTGAGGTGCTTAAAATGAAGCAATGAACCAGATTCACGACCGCCGTTACGGCGAAAAACTCCGCAATGAAGGGCGGAATGATATCCTTGCATATGGAATTGCATTTTGCAAGAAAAGATGTAAAGTGGTAGTGGAAAGGTTGTAGATATGAAAATTCATGAATAATCAAAAAATAACTGCATATACTCTTTCTTAAAGGAGCGTATGTGACATTGAAGAAGAAAATAGAAATCGCAGCCATCTTATGTTCCATCGGCATTTGTGGCTTTGGACAAAATGTATTCGCAGGAGAATTCTTACGATTACCAGCCAAAACCAATGCCAAAGTAGAACAAGTGGTGCAGACAAGACTTTTGGAAGAACAACGGGCGTATCTGATGCAGGCACAGCTTATGACGAAAGTGAACCTAGAGCAGCAGATCAAAGACAAACCCGTCTATATTCCAAAAACAAAACATGTAGTCACACAAAGAGAACGATCGATCCTTGAGAGGATCGTAGAAGCAGAAGCAACCGATAAAGATGAAAAAAGCAAGATACTCGTAGCAAATGTAATTCTAAATCGTGTAAGGAGCAAAGAATTTCCAAACTCGATCGAAGCCGTTGTGTTTCAAAGAGTTTATGGGAAAGTCCAGTTTTCACCGACAGCTGATGGAAGATATGAATCGGTTCATATCACAAAGAGTACAAAAAGAAGTGTAAAAAAAGCATTAGAAGATGGAATCGACTATTCCGAAGGAGCCTTATATTTCGTAGAAAAAACGATGGCAAATCCCAAAAATGTTTCATGGTTTGATGAGGCACTGACCAGATTGTTTACTTACCAAGGACATTCTTTTTACAAATAGTGCTTGACAACAAACCATAAAAGTATTATGATTTTAGACAAATAGAAAAGAAACCGTTGAGAAAGAGTAGTAAGCAGGATCAGAATGATTCAAAGAGAGCTGCAGGTGGTGAGATTGCAGTATGATTTCCCTGGTGAATGGACTTTCGAGGGTGATTTTGAAAGTAATAAGTAGGAATCGCCGGGCACCCGACCCGTTACCAGAGTGGGCATATATGATAGTATATGATTTAAGTGGACACAGCTAGTGTCAATTTGAGTGGTACCGCGGATAATTCGCCTCAAGCATATTTGCTTGGGGCTTTTCTTTTTTTCTATTGAAGAAACGTACAGCTTGAATTCAAAAGGAGAATGAATTATGAGAACAATGAAGAAAGTATTAGCAGCAGGATTAACAGCAGTCATGGCAATGTCCTTGATGGTTGGATGCGGAAGTAAGAAAGATGACAGCGCATCTAAGACATACAACTTAGGAATCATCCAGTTTGCTGAACACGGATCATTAGATAACTGTCGCAAAGGATTTTTAAAAGGTTTAGAATCCGAAGGTATCAAAGAAGGAAAGAACTTAAAGATTACATATAAAAACTCACAGGCAGATACAGCTACAGATAATCAGATCGCATCAAATTATGCATCCAAGAAATTAGATATGATCTGTGCGATCGCAACACCAAGTGCACAAAGTGCATATAACGCAGCAAAAGATACAGATACACCAGTCATCTATACAGCTGTTACATCACCAAAAAAAGCAGGATTTGTAGATAAAGATGGAAAGAACGTTGGAAATATCACAGGAACTTCCGATCTTGTACTTGCAGATAAACAGTTAAAACTGATCCGTCAGATGATGCCAAAAGCAAAAAACGTCGGAATCTTCTACAGCACAAATGAAGCAAATTCCAAAGCGGGAATAGAAGCTTATGAAAAAGTAGCTGACAAATACGGATTCAAGATCATCACACAGGGAATCACAGCTTCCGCAGATATGCCAATGGCAGCAGACAGCTTACTTAAGAAGGTTGATTGCATCACAAACTTAACTGATAACTTAGTAGTCAGCAATATGCAAACATATATTCAGAAAGCAAATAAATTAAATATCCCAGTGTTCGGATCTGAAGTAGAACAGGTAAAATTAGGATGCGTTGCTTGTGTCGGAATCGACTTCGTGAAATTAGGAGAACAGACAGGTAAGATGGCAGCTAAAGTCTTAAAAGGTGAAGAAAAAGCGAAAGATATGAAATTCGAAACATTTAACAACGGAGATGTCATCATCAATACAGCAGCAGCGAAAAAAATCAACATGACAATCAGCAAAGATGTTAAAAAACAGGCAAAACAGACATTTGACAAGATCAGCACACCAGAAAAATAATCAGGAGATGTAAAACATTATGGAACAATTGATCATAGGCGTATTTGAGCAGGGATTTATCTATGCGATCATGGCGCTTGGCGTATATATCACATACAAAATATTAGACTTTCCGGATCTGTCCGTAGACAGTACTTTCCCATTAGGAGCAGCAGTGACAACCGTCATGCTCTCCTCAGGAAAGAACCCATTACTGGCACTTATTGCAGCAACCGCAGCCGGAGCAATTGCAGGAATGGTCACAGGAATCATTCATGTAAAATTTAAAGTCAGAGACCTATTATCTGGGATCATTGTTATGACAGGTCTTTACACATTAAATTTAAGAATTGTAGGTGGAAGCGCAAATGTTCCATTATTTAACTACAACTCCGTATTTGATAATGACTTCATCAATGGAATCTTTCCAGAAGTATTAGCCCCATATAAAACAGTGATCATCATTTTTATCATCATGATCATTGCAAAAGTATTATTAGACCTATATTTAAAGACAAAATCAGGATATCTCTTAAGAGCAGTTGGAGACAACGAAACAATCGTAACATCCCTTGCAAAAGACAGCGGATTTGTAAAGATCGTAGGGCTTGCAATTTCAAATGGATTAGTTGCATTAGCTGGAAGTGTTATGTGCCAGCAGCAGAGATTCTTCGAAATTTCTATGGGAACTGGAACGATCGTGATCGGACTTGCCAGTGTTATCATCGGAACAAATGTATTTAAAGGAAATCTTTTAAAAGCAACAACTGCAGTTGTCATCGGTTCCGTGATCTACAAAGCATGTGTAGCAATCGCAATCGAAGTAGGATTACCAGCAACAGACTTAAAACTTATTACAGCAGTCTTATTCCTGATCATTCTGATCATTAGTATGGACCGTAAGAAGAAGGTGAAGGCATGATTGAATTAAAACATATCGACAAATATTATAATATCGGAACAGTCAATGAAGTCTGCCTGTTTAAAGACTTTAATCTGACGGTAGATGACGGAGATTTCATTTCTGTGATCGGAAGTAATGGATCAGGAAAGACATCGATGTTAAACCTGATCTGTGGAAGCTTACAAGCAGAAGCAGGAAATATTATTTTAAATGAAGAAGATATTTCTCATCAAAAAGAATACATCAGACAGAGAAAGATCGGACGTGTTTATCAGAATCCAGCCATGGGAACTTGTCCATCCATGACAATCCTTGAAAATATGTCTCTTGCAGACAATAAAGGAAAGAAATTCGGACTTGGATTTGGGACAAATAAGAAAAGAATTGATTATTACAGAGAATTATTAAGCCAGTTAGGACTCGGACTTGAAGATATGATGGGAAGCAAAGTAGGTTCTCTCTCTGGTGGACAGAGACAGGCAATGGCACTTCTTATGACAACAATGGCACCAATCGAGATCTTAATTCTTGATGAACATACGGCTGCACTTGATCCAAAGACAGCAGAACTGATCATGGAGTTGACAGGAAAAGTTGTTAAAGAAAAGAAACTGACAACGATCATGGTTACACATAATCTGCGTTATGCGGTAGAATATGGAAATCGTATTCTTATGATGCATCAGGGACATGCGGTACTTGATAAGGCTGGAGAAGAGAAAACAAAGCTGGTTGTAGATGATCTTTTGGATCAGTTTAATCAGATCAGTATTGAGTGTGGAAATTAAATTTTTAAATTGTATAACGGAAATGTATCGAGTATTCATAAAAACATAAAAAAAGATAGAGGTACGAAAAACGAATTCCATTGACGGATTTTTTGCAAAACGCTGATCCGCCAACACTCCTGCACAACTCACTGCGTTCAAACAGTGCCCGTGTTGGCTGCGATTTTGCAAAAAATTCTATGGAATCCTATCATTTCGTACCTCTATCTTTTTTTATGTTTTTATGAATACCTGAAGACATTCTCGTATAAAATTAAGAATTTTCAAGCGGAAGGGTGTGTATGTTAGACGTTATAATATTCCACCAATAATTTCCGTCATTCAAATCACAATCTTGTGAAGTCTGTAGACTTTTGTTATAATGATGTTAGATGATACTAACTATACGTTAGAGAAGACTAACTTCTAGAAGCGAAAGGAACTATATATGTATTTAGAAATAAAAGATATGAAAAAAAGCTTCGGATCAGGCGAAAGCTATAATCAAGTACTAAAAGGAATCACAACCAACATCGAACAAGGGCAGATGTGTGTTATCCAAGGAAACAGTGGTTCAGGAAAATCTACAATGCTAAACTGCATCGGCGGATTAGATACTATGGATTCTGGTTCAGTCAAAGTCGATGGCAATGAAATATCAGGATTAAATGCAGATGAGCTCTCCGAATACCGCAGAGCTAATCTAGGGTTTATCTTCCAGTTTTATAATCTGGTACCAAATCTTACAGTCAAAGAAAATATAGAGATCTGTCAATTTTTAACGGAAGATCCATTGGATATGGAAGAACTGCTAGATACGCTCGGACTAACAGAACATCAAGATAAATTTCCTGCACAATTATCCGGTGGACAGCAGCAGCGATGTGCAATTGCAAGGGCGTTGATCAAGAATCCAAAGCTGCTTCTTTGCGACGAACCGACAGGAGCTCTTGATTCGAAAACATCCAAAGATATCTTGATCTTATTAGAGAAGATCAATCAGCAATATGGCACAACCATGCTGATCGTAACGCATAATAATGCAATCCGCAATATGGTACATAAGGTTATTATCATCAAAGATGGTCAGATCAGTGAAGATTACGAAAATGAAACAAGATTACCAGCAAAATCACTGGAGGATCTTTAGATGGAAAAAGTATTGAGAAAAAGAGCATGGAGAGATTTAAAAGAAAATAAATTTCGCTATTTTGCACTTGCTTTTTTGATTATTATCAGTATGTATTTGGTCATCAGTCTGGTAGGTGCAGCGGATACGATTGTTGATGGAACTACAAAGCAGGCAAAGAAACATAAGCTGGAAGATGGGCAGTTTCAGGTGTTTGTGCCATTAACAACAAAACAAAAAGAAAACTTTACAAAGAAAGGGCTTACAGTAGAAGAGACATTTTATCTTGATTTTAGACAAAAAGATGGAAGTAAGTTAAGAATCTTTAAGAATCGTAAAAAAGTCAATAAAATTAATCTGGATGAAGGTCGATTAGCAAAAAACAAAAGTGAAGTGGTTGTAGAAAAACGATATGCACAAGAACACAACTTAAAAACAGGATCAAAGATCACGATTGACGGCAACTTCTATAAAATAACAGGAATCGGATCAGTTCCAGACTACGATGCATGTTATGAAAAGTTATCAGATAGTACCGTAGACAGCAAGCAGTTTGGTCTGGCATTTGTGACGGAAGATGTATATCAGAATCTAAAAAATAACGAAAACAGCATCCAATCCGAAGAATATATTTATGCGTATCGTTTAAATGGTGCAATGACTCAGAAGCAGCTAAAAAATAAACTAAAAAAGATCACATTTAATCCAGATGATGTAGATGACCCATATTTTAAAGATTATTGGGAAGAAACTGCCGGAAAGAAAGATGATATCAAAGATGGTATCAAAAAACTGACCGATGCAAGTACCCAGATGTCAGACGGATTAAATAAGTTAAGCGAAAATAATGAAACATTGCAAAAAGGTGCGGATCAGATTTTTCAGGCGTATTTAAAAACGGCAGAAGGCCAGCTGGCATCTTTTGGAGTAACATCGCTGACAGAGAATAATTATGCAAGTATTTTAAAAGGTTTGATCACAAAATCAAGTGATGGCCTTACAAGATTATCTTTAGAATCTGCCAAAGAACAGTTAGATGCTTTAAAAACATATAGAGATGGAATCAAGGCTTATACAAATGGTGTTAAAAAAGCATCAGATGGAAGTAGTAAGTTAAAAGAAGGAACTGATCAATTGGAAGAAGGAACAAAAGAACTGATGAAAGCATTTGATATGGAAACATCGAATCTGACTCAGTTTTTAAAGGCAGATGACAACATAAGAATTGGAGCAGCGGCAGGTGATCAGGTCATTAGTAAACTTGCTGGAATGGTAGCAGGTGTCATCATTATGATCTTATTTACCTATGTAATATCTGTTTTTGTCATTCATGAAATTGAGAAAGAAAATAGTATTATTGGAACATTGTATGCGCTTGGAGTGACAAAGAAGCAGCTTCTAAAATATTATTTGACAGTTCCGGTGATCGTAACATTTCTGGCAGGATTAGCAGGAATGATCATTGGATATAGTCCGATAGGAATTCCAACACAGATGCAGGATTGTTATGATTATTTTTCTATACCAGAGTTGACTCCAGAACTTCTGATCTATCTATTGGTTTATGGAATCATTATGCCACCATTCGTTGCAGTGATCGTAAACTATTTTGTTATAAGAAAGAAACTGTCAAGGCCAGCACTTTCTATGATAAGAAATGAGCAAAAGAAGAATCATATTTCAAAAGTCAGATTAGGCGATATGCCATTTCTTACAAAATTCAGGATCAGGCAGTCACTGCGTGAGGCAAGAGCCGGATTTACAGTAGTGTTTGGAATGTTTATTGCACTGTTGGTTATGATGATCGGTCTGGACTGTTATGTGATGTGTGATCATATCAGCAAAGAAAATAAGAAAGACACAAAATTTGAATATATGTATACATATAAATATCCGGATAAAAAAGTACCAAAAGGTGGAGATGCATGTTTCGTAAAAGGGTTGCATAAAGAAATATGGGGATATGATCTTGAAATTTCCCTGATTGGTATAGAAAATGATAATCCATATTTCAGCCAGGATAAAGATCTTCCGAAAGCAAAGAACAAAGTTGTTATTTCATCTGCAATGGCACAGAAATATGATCTAAAAAAAGGTGACTCGATCATACTGTCTGATGAGGAAGATGAAATGGATTACGCATTTCAGGTAGCAGATATCACACAATATTCTTCTGGGTTATATGCATTTATGGATATCGACAGCATGAGAGATCTCTTTCAGACATCATCAGATTATTACAATATGGTTGTATCAAAGAAGAAACTGTCGATTGACTCTGGAAAACTATATGCAACGACAAGTAAAAAAGCAATTGAGGAGAGTTCAGATGTATTTATCAATATGATGATTCCGATGATGGGAATGATCGTTGGACTTTCTGTTATCATCTTTGCAATTGTCATGTATTTAATGATCAAGGTAATGATTGATCGTTCTGCACAAAATATTGCGTTGATGAAAGTATTTGGGTATCGGAAGAAAGAGATTAAAAAGCTTTATCTAGATGGGAATTTCTATATGATCGCAATTGGAGCACTGATCAGTGTTCCGTTATCCAAGAAATTAATGGATGCAATGTATCCAGTTATGGTTTCCAATATAGCTTGTGGTATGAATTTAAGTTTCACATGGCAGATGTATGCATTGATCTATGCAGAAATTATCATTACATACCTGGTAATTAACAAGTTATTAGTGCGAAAGATTTACAAAGTCGGACTTTCTGATGCGTTAAAGAATCGTGAGTAAGATTAAAAGAAACAATCAGTCTTTGCCATATAAAATAAACTATTGTATAATGATACAAAAAGACCAAAGAAGGAAGAAACGATGACATTACAACAGCTAAGATATGTCGTAACGATTGCGGAGATCGGAACGATCAGCAAGGCAGCAGAAGAACTCTTTGTATCACAGCCAAGTCTTACCAAAGCTCTAAAAGAACTGGAAAAAGAGATGCAGATCACGATCTTCGACCGCACGAACAAGGGAATTCATGTATCTAGAGAAGGAGAGATCTTCCTTGGATATGCAAGACAGGTATTGGAGCAGGCGGCATTGATCGAAGAGAAATATAAACATAAAAGTGGTGGGAAACAGGAATTTTGCATTTCAACACAGCATTATTCTTTTGCAGTCAATGCATTTGTAGACTTGATTAAAGAATATGGAAGCGAGAATTACGATTTCAGTCTGAGAGAAACTCAGACTTATGAGATCATCGATGATGTAGCCAGAATGAAAAGTGAGATCGGAATTTTATATCTCAATGAATTCAATGCATCGGTCCTTGAGAAGATCATGAAAGCAAATGATCTCAAATTCACAGAACTATTTGTTGCAAGACCACATATTTTTATCTGTGACAAGAACCCACTGGCACAGAAAGATCAGGTCACAATGGAAGATCTCAAAGATTATCCGTATCTGTCATTTGAGCAGGGGGAACATAATTCATTCTATTATTCTGAAGAGATGTTCAGTACGGAAGTGCGTTCAAAGAATATTCGAGTGAGAGACAGGGCAACTCTGTTTAACTTGCTGATCGGATTAAATGGATATACGATCAGCAGCGGTGTGATCGATAAGGAATTAAATGGAGAGAATATTATCGCAGTTCCGCTTGCAGAAGAAGGCGAGATGCATATTGGGTATGTGACACATAAGAAGACGAAACCTAGCAGGCTTGGGGCTATTTATCTGGAAGCATTAAAGAGACATGCACAGTAGAAAATTGCAGCAGAAATTTTGAAACAATTCTATATAAGATTTAAACTTTAAAGAAAGGTTATAACCTTATCATGCTAGAGATACAGGTTGTGGCCTTTTGTGATTTTATGGTATACTTTTCACATAAAAAATGAAAACGAAGAAGAGGAAGTAAGATGATTACGGGTGAATTAAAAAACAAAGTAGATAAGATATGGGAGATTTTCTGGACAGGTGGAATTACAAATCCACTGGAAGTTATTGAACAGTTTAACTATTTATTATTTATCAAGCAGTTAGATGAAGTAGAAACAAGAAAGGAAAGAGATGCAAATATTTTAGGAATTCCATACGAAGGAATTTTCCCAGCAGATTGTCAGCAGTATCGTTGGAGTAAATTTAAGAATCTGGGAGATGCGAATGAGATTTATGATCTGATGATGAATGGAGTATTTCCTTTTATTAAAAATCTACATCCAGATGGAGAATCTGCTTATAGTAAATATATGGGAGATGCGATCTTTAAGATTCCAACGCCAGCATTACTTACCAAAGTAATTGATGGGATTGATGGATTGAATCTGGAAGGAGACAGTAAAGGGGATTTATATGAATACCTGTTGTCTAAACTGGAAAGTGCAGGAAAGAATGGACAATTCCGAACACCAAGACATATCATTCAGATGATGGTAGAACTGGTAAAACCAGTGCCATCTGATATTATCTGCGATCCGGCAATGGGATCAGCAGGGTTCTTAATGGCAGCACAGCAGTATTTGCGTAAAAACCACAAAGATTTATTCTTAAATGCAGAACAAAGAGAACATTTTAATCATGAGATGTTCTATGGGTTTGATATGGACCGAACGATGCTTCGAATCGGAGCAATGAATATGTTGCTTCATGGGGTAGATGATCCGAATATTGAATACAAAGACAGTTTGTCAGAGATGAATACAGACAAAGAAAAGTATTCATTAATTCTTGCTAATCCACCATTTAAAGGAAGTTTAGACTATGATGGAGTATCCGCAGATCTTTTAAAAGTTGCGAAAACAAAGAAGACAGAATTGTTATTTCTTGTGCTATTCCTTCGTATCATGAAGATTGGAGGAAGAGCAGCAGTTATTGTACCAGATGGAGTATTATTCGGAAGCAGCCGTGCACATAAAGCGATTCGAAAAGAATTAATTGAAAATCATAAACTAGACGCAGTGATTTCCATGCCATCTGGAGTATTTAAACCATATGCAGGAGTATCCACAGCTATCTTACTCTTCACAAAAACAGGGGCAGGAGGAACTGATAAAGTCTGGTTTTATGATATGAAAGCGGATGGAAGAACTTTAGACGATAAACGTCAGGAAATTGAAGAGAATGATATTCCTGATATTATTGAGAGATATCAGAATCTAGAAAAGGAAGAAGAAAGAAAACGAACAGAACAGTCTTTTTTTGTGTCGAAAGAAGAGATTGTTGAAAATGATTATGATCTTTCTATCAATAAATATAAAGAGATCGAGTATATTCCAGTAGAGTATCCACCAACAGAGGAAATTTTGAAAGATATTGAGGAATTAGAAGTGGAGATTCATAAGAATCTGGTGGAATTAAGGAAAATGTTGGAAGAAAATGATGAATAGTAGATAGAGAAATTTGAATTTGCAAGGAATGAGATAGATGGAGACAAATAAAATTAGGTTAGGTGAAATTGCAACATATGTAAATGGATATGCATTTAAACCAAAGGATAGAGGGAATGTAGGGTTACCAATTGTTAGAATACAGGACTTAACAGGGAACGCAAGAGATGTAGGTTTTTATAATGGTGAATATCCTAAAAAAATAGAAATTAATAATGGTGATATATTAATTTCATGGTCTGCAAGTTTAGGCGTTTATGTTTGGAATAAGGGAAAAGCACTATTAAATCAACATATATTTAGAGTGGTATTTGATAAAGGAGAAATAGATAAAAGTTTTTTTGTATATGCGGTAAGACAAAAGCTAAAAGAAATGGGAACTAAAACTCATGGGGCTACTATGAAGCATATTGTAAAAAAAGATTTTGATGCTATAGAAATTCCTTATCCACAAATAAATAGGCAAATAGAAATAGCTAGAAATATGGATAAAATATCATCTGTTATAGAAAAAAAAGAAAGGCAATTAAAATTATTGGATGATCTAATCCAAAGCCGATTTGTTGAGATGTTTGGAACATTAGATAATCCTACACAAAATTTTCAAACGGCTAGATTGGAAGAACTTTGTTCGAAAATTACAGATGGAAAACATGGTGGATGTGTACAAGAAAAAGGAACAAAGAGGTATTTTGTCGGAGCAAGAGAAATATATGATGACAAGATACATTATGATACAGCACCAGAGATAAATATTAATGAATTTGAAAAAGATTATAAAAGATGCAATGTTGAAATAGGAGATTTTTTAATAGTAAATACAGGCGCTACAATTGGAAAATCGGCAATAGCAACTGATGAAAGAACTATACACACATTATTGCAAAAAAGCGTTGCGCTATTAAAAGTTAGAAAAGAATTATTGAATTCTGTGTTCCTAAAATGGTGTTATAGAGTAAATACAAAAATGTATATGGTAGAAAGTGCATCAGCGCAGGCTAATTTATTATTATCTAAAATAAGAAAAACAAAAATATATGTACCAGATATAAACCTACAAAACAAATTCGCATCCTTCGTTCAACAAGTCAATAAATCGAAGTTTGAAGTTCAGAAATCATTAGAAAAAACACAATTACTATTTGATTCATTAATGCAAGAGTATTTTGGATAGAAAAGAGGCGATATTAAAATGTCAGAATTTAAACGATGGTTAATTGAACGTTTTAAAATAGAACGAAAACGATTTGACAGAACAGGAGTGTATGCTTATACGCAAAGAGTAATGGCGTACAATTCAAATAAGATTGAAGGAAGTACATTGACACCAGAACAAACAGCATCACTATTTGACAATGGAACATTACCAGTCAACGATGACTATTATCGAGCCAAAGATGTAGAGGAAATGAATGGACATTTCTTAATGTTTAATCATATGTTAGATACGTTGGAAGAAGAATTAACAGAGAATCTAATAAAACGCATGCATTATGAGTTGAAATCAGGAGTTTTTGAAGACCGAGCAAATGGATATGCAATTGGGGATTACAAGAAACGTCCCAATATGATCGGAATGTATAAAACAGCATTGCTAAAGGATGTAGAAACAGAGATGAGGCAACTTTTGGATTGGTATCATAAGCAAGAAAAAAGTATGAAAGCACTTGCTGAATTTCATGCAAGATATGAATCAATTCATCCATTTCAGGATGGAAATGGACGAACAGGAAGAATGATATTGTTTCGGGAAAGCTTGAGATATGATGAGTTAAAACCATTTATTATCTTAGATGATGATCGCAGTAAGTATTTAGAAGGACTAAAAGAATATAGAGAACATCATAAAGTGGATCAATTATTAGAATTAATGCAAAAAGAAGCTGAAACATATTATCAGGAATGTCAATATTTTATTTCATAGATTTAGGAACAAAAATGGTTGAAGGATGTTGGTATATAGGAGTGTATCAACATGGAAGAGAAAATTGTAACAATACTAAATGAGATGGCAGAGTATTTAACAGTGCCACAGATGAAAAAATTACAGGAAGTAATTCTAAGGACATTTTCGGAAAATGAACTAGAGAAACAACAGATATCAAATGAAGAATTTTTGGAAATGTTCTTGGATGCAAAAAGAGTAGAAGGATGTTCGGAACGCACCATTCAATATTATAAGGTAACAGCAGAACATATGCTTTCGCAAACGGAAAAAGAAATCCGCAAGATAACGACAGATGAAATGAGGTCATATCTTGCGGATTATCAAAAAAGGAATAACTGCTCGAATGTTACAATTGATAATATACGACGGAATATATCGAGCTTTTTTACATGGTTGGAGGAAGAAGATTACATTTTAAAAAGTCCAATGAGAAGGATTCATAAGATTAAGACAAAAACAGTGGTAAAAAGTGTGATCACAGATGAAGGAATCGAACAATTAAGGGATCATTGCACACAGATTCGTGACCTTGCAATGATTGATCTGTTATATTCGACAGGTATACGTGTGGGTGAACTGGTAAATTTGAATATAGGAGATATTAATTTTGAAGAACGAGAATGTGTTGTATACGGAAAAGGAGATAAAGAAAGAAGAGTTTATTTTGATGCGAAAGCAAAAGTACATTTAATTGAATATATAGAAAGTAGGAAAGATAAGAACCCAGCATTATTCGTTACTTTAGATGCACCATATGATCGCTTAAAGATCAGTGGAGTAGAAATTCGTTTAAGACAATTAGGAAGAGAACTCGGATTAGAACGAATCCATCCGCATAAATTCCGAAGAACAATGGCAACGAGAGCCATTGACAAAGGAATGCCGATTGAACAAGTGCAGAAAATTCTTGGTCATTCACAGATTGATACAACGATGCAATATGCAATGGTAAATCAGAATAATGTAAAGGCATCCCATCAGAAATATATGGCATAACCAGATAAATTGAAGATTCATTCCTTAAAATTTGAATTTGCGAAAATATATTAAATAATATAAAATATTGAAAAATAAACGAAGCGATGATAAACTACAAATATAAATTGCTACCAGTAGATGGTTAGCTTGATATTTATTAAGTCGGAATAGTCGTTCGTTTTACAGGGCGGCTATTTTATTGTTTTATAAAGTAGTCAATAAACTTATTATTAATATATTTATAAGCAAAGTTGTAAAGGATAGAATAGATGAGAAGAGTAAAGCTTGGACAGATTTGTGAAGTAGTATCAGGAGGAACTCCAAAAACAAATGTTGAAGAGTATTGGAATGGAGAATTTAATTGGATTACCCCTGCTGAAATTAATGATAATGACTATATTATATCAGATACTAAAAGAAAAATTACTCAGTTAGCAATAGAAAAGAAAAAATTAACATTGTTGCCAAAGGGAACAGTTTTATTATCGTCAAGGGCACCGATAGGAAAAGTTGCAATTGCAGGAAAAGAAATGTATTGTAATCAAGGATTTAAGAACTTGATTTGTTCAGATGAAATTTGTAATGAGTATTTATATTGGTATTTAAAAAGTAAAAAGGAATATTTAAATTCACTTGGACGAGGAGCAACTTTTAAAGAAATTTCAAAAAAAATAGTTGAAAATATAGAAATAAAATTACCAGAAATAGAACAGCAGAGAAAAATAGTTAATAAATTAAAGGAAGTGGATAAAATAATACAACAAAGAAAGTGCCAAAGTAGGTTACTAGATGGCATGGTGCAAAGCCGATTTGTTGAGATGTTTGGAACATTAGATAATCCTACACAAAATTTTCAAACGGCTAGATTGGAAGAACTTTGTTCGAAAATTACAGATGGAAAACATGGTGGATGTGTACAAGAAAAAGGAACAAAGAGGTATTTTGTCGGAGCAAGAGAAATATATGATGACAAGATACATTATGATACAGCACCAGAGATAAATATTAATGAATTTGAAAAAGATTATAAAAGATGCAATGTTGAAATAGGAGATTTTTTAATAGTAAATACAGGCGCTACAATTGGAAAATCGGCAATAGCAACTGATGAAAGAACTATACACACATTATTGCAAAAAAGCGTTGCGCTATTAAAAGTTAGAAAAGAATTATTGAATTCTGTGTTCCTAAAATGGTGTTATAGAGTAAATACAAAAATGTATATGGTAGAAAGTGCATCAGCGCAGGCTAATTTATTATTATCTAAAATAAGAAAAACAAAAATATATGTACCAGATATAAACCTACAAAACAAATTCGCATCCTTCGTTCAACAAGTCAATAAATCGAAGTTTG
>NZ_JAGTTT010000005.1:0-16657 GCF_018223505.1 Anaerostipes sp. Marseille-Q3525 | reverse complement strand
GAAAGTGCATCAGCGCAGGCTAATTTATTATTATCTAAAATAAGAAAAACAAAAATATATGTACCAGATATAAACCTACAAAACAAATTCGCATCCTTCGTTCAACAAGTCAATAAATCGAAGTTTGTCATCCACAAATTTCTATATTGCTTCATCGATAATAAACAGAGTATAATAAAACCAAGACTAAATACCAAAGAATCAGGAAAAATAAGGGGAGGGAAACCACATGCAGACGAATTTTGACTTTCTAGCACAGACAGATTGCTTCAAAGACTTTGCGATGCAGGCAGCAGAAGCGGAACGAAGCATCGCTATATCTCCGTCAACAGCAGCAATCTTGTCAAGACGAGCCTTAGAACTCGCAGTGCGATGGGTATATGTCCACGATGATGCCCTGACCATGCCATATCGTGATAATATTTCCAGCCTGATTCACGAATATTCTTTCTGCAAGCTGATTCAGCCTAAATTATTTGATATGCTAAAATATACGATTAAGCTTGGAAATGTCGCAGTACATACAAATACCAACGTAAAACACGATGCAGCGGTACTTTCGTTACGCTGTGTTTTCCAGTTCTGTAAATGGATTGATTACTGTTATGGTGAAAACTATATAAATCGCCATTATGATATGAGTCTGCTGCCAGATGCCGGAAAAGAGAAAAAAACACAGGAAGAATTAGAAAATCTTCAAAAAGAACTAAGCGGAAAAGACCAGAAATTAGAAGAAGCAATCAAGGAAAATAAGAAACTAAGAGCACAGATGACCAAACTTCGTGAGGAAAATGAAACTGGACGAAGTTATGAAGTGGACAAAGATACAGAAGCAGAGACAAGAAGAAAATACATTGATCTTGATTTGGCAGAAGCAGGTTGGACTGTAGGCAAGGACTGTCTGATTGAAGTACCGGTCACAGGAATGCCCAATAGTACAGGAAAAGGATATGCAGATTATGTTTTATATGGCAAGAATGGGAAACCACTGGCAGTTATTGAGGCAAAACGAAGCAGTGTAGACCCGATGAAAGGAAGTCATCAGGCAAAATTATATGCGGATTGTCTGGAAAATCAATACCAGCAAAGACCAATCATTTTTATAACAAATGGTTTTGAAATGCAGATCATTGATGATGCACAGGATGATCCACAGCGAGTTGTTTCAGGTATTTTCACAAAAGAAGATCTGCAGCGAATGGTGGATCAAAGAACAAGCAAAAAGCCTTTGATTCATTTAGAGATCCAAGATAAAATTACAAACCGGCCATATCAGAAAGAGGCCGTGACAGTCTTATGTGAATCTATCATGAATCATCATAGAAAGCTGTTGCTAGTACAGGCAACAGGATCAGGAAAGACAAGGGTTAGTATCAGTCTGGTAGACGTACTTCGCAGACATAATTATGTAAAGAATATTTTATTCTTAGCAGATCGTAAAGCTTTAGTTTCTCAGGCAAAGAAGAGTTACAATAATCTCCTTCCAGACCTGACAGTATGCAATTTACTTGAAAATAAAGAAGATCCAGAAAGCAGCAGAATGATATTTTCAACATATCCAACGATGTTACATGCGATTGATGACACGAAGAGAAAGGATGGAAAAAAACTATTTACACCAGCACATTTTGATCTGATCATTGTAGATGAAAGTCATCGAAGCATTTATAAGAAATATCAGGAAATCTTTCGCTATTTTGATGCGGTCTTATTAGGAATGACAGCTACACCGAAAGAAGAGATAGGTAGAAATACATATGAGATTTTTGATTTGGAACAAAATGTACCAACGTATGCATATGAACTTGATGAGGCAGTAAAAGAAGGATATCTGGTTGATTATCGGACAAGAGAGTATAAGACAAAGATCATGGAAGAAGGAATCCACTATGATCAGTTATCCGAAGAAGAAAAAGAAGCATTTGACGATGAATTCGATGATGATGAGAATGTAGAGAAAGATATTCCGAATACAGCTGTAAATCGATGGCTGTTTAATAAAGACACGATTGATCTTGTGTTAACCAATCTGATGAGAGAAGGATTAAAGGTAGAAGGCGGAGATAAATTGGGAAAGACAATTATTTTTGCAAGAAACAGCAAACATGCGAAGGCAATTGTCGAGCGTTTTCAGAAGCTTTTTCCAGAAAAAGGCAGTCATTTTATCAAACAGATTGATTACAGCATCAAAGAGTCCGAACATTTGATTGAACAATTCGAAGAAAAGGACAAGATGCCTCAGATTGCAGTATCCGTAGATATGCTGGACACAGGAATTGACGTTCCAGAGATTTTGAATCTTGTATTTTTCAAGAAAGTCAGAAGTTATGCAAAATTCTGTCAGATGATCGGAAGAGGAACAAGACTTTGCAAAGATTTACTAGGGCCTGGAATGGATAAAGAAAAATTTCTGATTTTTGATTATTGTAATAACTTCGAATATTTCAGAGTGAATCCGCATGGAAAAGATAGCGGATTTATAGAAACATTAGCAGAGAAAATCTTTTTATGTAAGGCAAGGATCGTAAGAGAATTACAAGATACAGACTATCAAAAAGACGAAGATTTCAGAGAATATCGAAATACATTAGTGAAAGAATTAATGCAAGCGATAAGTGATCTGAATGACAAAAGTTTCATTGTAAAACATCATTTGAAATATGTCCTTCGATATCGAGAACAGAAATCATGGGATATTCTTGAGACAGAAGCAATGGCTGACCTGAAGAAACATATCGCACCAATTATAGAGGCCGAGAAGGAAAATGAATTGGCACGAAGATTTGATTATCTGATGTATAGTATCGAACTTGCAATGCTGGAACAGAAGAACCCTTCGAAAAATATTGGAGCAGTTGTTGGTATTGCAGAAAAACTATCTTTAATGCAGGATTCTGTGCCACAGATCAAAGAGCAAAAATATATTTTGGATAAGGTACAGACGAATGAATTCTGGGAAAAAGCATTTATTCTGGAAATGGATGTAGTCAGGAAAGCACTTAGAGATCTGATTCAGTTTTTACCAAAAAAGACACAGAGAATCGTTTATACAGATTTTGCAGATCAAGTAATAGAATATCAGGAAAACACACCAATTGAGATGGGAAATCGATTAGAAAACTATCGCAAAAAGGTAGAATTCTATTTAAAAGAGCATCAAGATAACATGGCAGTGTGTAAATTACGAAATAACCAGCCGTTACAAAAAAGTGATATGCAGGAACTGGAGAGAATTCTTTGGCAGGAACTAGGATCAAAAGAAGATTATACAAAAGAATATGGGGATACACCAGTTGGAATTCTTGTAAGAAAAATCACAGGAATGGATCAACAGGCAGCAAATGAGGCATTTAATGAATTCTTAAATGAGGAGAAACTAAATGCTGATCAGATTCGTTTTGTGCGATTGATCGTTGATTATATCTCTGTAAATGGAATGATCGAAGACCGAAGAGTTATGATGGATGAGCCATTTCGAAGTGTCGGAAGTATTGGACAGATTTTTGAAAATGATATGGATATTGCAATGAAGATCATGACAGTGATCGATCAGATCAAGCAGAATGCGGAAGTTACAGTATAAAGGAGGAATCAACGAAAATAGTATCAAAGCCTATGGTTTTGCATTTGAAGGAAAAAATGTCCTGATCTTAGATTAACATGATTATAACAAAGAAAGGTATAAAATAATGGAACAACAGCAGCCAGAAAAGAAACACAAACGAAGAGTCAGATATAAAGGGACTCATCCAAGAAGATTCGAAGAGAAATACAAAGAATTAAATCCAGAAAAATACGGAGATACGATTCAAAAAGTTATTAGTAAAGGAAGTACACCGGCAGGAATGCACATTTCCATCTGTGTAAAAGAAATTCTTGAATTTTTTGACATCCAGCCGGGACAAAAAGGATTGGATGCAACCTTAGGATATGGCGGACATACAAGAAAGATGTTAGAAAAGTTACAGGGCAAAGGTCATATCTACGCATTAGATGTAGATCCGATCGAATCTGTAAAGACAGAGAAACGTCTGCATGATGCAGGGTTTGGAGAAGATATCTTAACGATCAAGCATATTAATTTTGCTAATATTGATCAGGTAGCCGAAGAAGTTGGACCATTCGATTTCATTTTAGCCGACCTTGGCGTATCCTCCATGCAGATTGATAATCCGGAAAGAGGATTTTCTTATAAATTTGAAGGACCATTAGATTTAAGACTGAATCCAGAAAAAGGAATTTCAGCGGCAGAGCGTTTAGAAGATATCACGAAGGCTGAATTTGAAGGAATGCTCATTGAAAATTCAGATGAGCCGTATGCAAAACAGATTGCAAAAGAAACCGTTGCAACGATGAAACGAGGAAAGAAGATCAAGACAACAATGGATCTTAAAGATGTCATTGAAAGAGCATTAAACTTTTTGCCGGAAAAAGAGCGAAAAGAAGCAGTTAAAAAATCCTGCCAGAGAACATTTCAGGCTTTGCGTATTGATGTAAACAGCGAGTTTGAAGTATTAGAAGAATTATTGGAGAAACTTCCAGACGCATTAGCACCAGGTGGAAAGGTTGCGATCCTTACATTCCACTCTGGAGAAGATCGACTTGTAAAACATGCGTTTAAGTATGGGAAGAAAGTAGGAATCTACAGTGATGTAGCCAAAGATGTTATTCGTCCATCAAAAGAGGAATGTGCCCAGAATGGAAGAGCAAAATCAACAAAGATGCGCTGGGCGATCAAAGTGAAATAAAAATTAAAAGGAAGGGAAATATTAAAAAGAGGTATGCTTTTTAATATTTCCTTTTTTTTAAAAATATGAAAGAAAATGGTTTAAAATGATTGACTTTGACTGAAACTGTGTTATAATGAAGAAAAAAAAGAAACAAATGATTGATTTTGACGTTTTTAATTTTGGAAAAGGAGGATAACCTGTATGAGAATTACAGAGCTGTTGCAGGATGCAACAATTGACCTTGGTGTGAAGGTTAACAGCAAAGAAGAAGCAATTGATCATCTGGTTGATTTAATGGTCAAGGGCGGAAACATCACAGATCGCGAAGAATACAAGAAGGGCATTTTAGCAAGAGAAGCTAATGGAACAACTGGTATCGGAGGAGGGATTGCAATTCCTCATTCTAAGAACAAAGCAGTAACTAAGGCTGGTTTGGCTTCTATGACAGTACCAGACGGAGTCGATTATGAAGCAATGGATGGAGAACCATCTGACGTATTTTTTATGATCGCAGCACCAGCAGAAGGAAGTGACGTGCATTTAGAGGCATTGTCAAGATTATCTGTGATCTTAATGGATCCAGTATTTAAGGACAGCTTATTGAAGGCAACAAGCAAGGAAGAATATCTTGCATTGATCGACAAGAAAGAAACAGAAAAATTTCCAGAAGAGGCGGCGAAGGAAGAAGAGAAACCTGCTGTACAAGAAGAGAAAGCAGACGATGGAACGATCAGAGTTCTTGCAGTTACAGCATGCCCAACAGGAATCGCTCATACATTCATGGCAGCAGAATCTCTTGAGAATAAAGCAAAAGAGATGGGAATTACATTAAAAGCTGAGACAAATGGTTCAGGTGGAGCAAAGAATGTCTTAACAAAAGAAGAGATTGAAAATTGTGATGGAATCATCGTAGCAGCAGATAAGAACGTTGAGATGGCACGTTTTGATGGAAAACAGGTTCTTCAGACAAAAGTAGCGGACGGAATTAATAAACCAGAAGAACTGATCCAGACAATTTTAGATAAGAAAGCACCAACATATCATCATTCAGGAGCAGCAGCACAAGAAGATAGTGCAGAAGGTGAAAGCGTTGGACGTCAGATTTATAAACATCTGATGAATGGTGTATCTCATATGCTGCCATTTGTAATCGGTGGAGGTATCTTGATCGCTCTTGCATTCTTAGTAGATAATCAGGCGATCAACCCGGCAAACTTCGGTAAGAATACACCACTTGCAGCTTTACTAAAGACGATCGGTGAACAGGCATTTGGATTTATGCTTCCAATCTTAGCTGGATTTATTGCAATGAGTATTGCAGACCGACCAGGATTAGCGATAGGTTTCGTTGGTGGAGCATTAGCAAATGGTGGTTATACATTTGCAAATATCATGGCATATGATTCTGCCAAAGCCGTTTCCTCTGGATTTATCGGAGCATTATTTGCAGGTTTTGTTGGTGGATATATCATGGTTTTATTAAGAAAACTGTTCGATAAATTACCAAGTGCATTAGAAGGGTTAAAACCAATTTTACTATTCCCAGTTTGTGGTATTTTAATTATGGGTGTTGTGATGATCGCAGTTAATCCGGTTGTTGGAGCGATCAATACAGGACTGAATAACTTCTTATCATCTATGAGTGGAACAAGTTCTATCCTTTTAGGAGCAGTTCTTGGAGCGATGATGTCCATTGATATGGGTGGTCCATTTAATAAAGCAGCGTATGTATTTGGTACAGCACAGTTAACAGTAGCCAATGCAGGACCAGAACAGTATGCGATCATGGCAGCTGTTATGGCCGGAGGAATGGTACCTCCACTTGCGATCGCACTTTGTACAACATTCTTCAAGAATCGTTTTACAGAGAGTGAAAGAAAATCTGGTGTTGTAAATTACATCATGGGATTATCATTCATTACAGAAGGAGCTATCCCGTTTGCAGCAGGAGATCCAATCCATATCCTGCCACCATGTATCGTAGGATCTGCAGTAGCAGGTGCGTTATCCATGGCATTTAAATGTGGACTTCCAGCACCACACGGTGGAATCTTTGTTATTGGAGTCATCACGAATCCAGTACAATACTTAATTTCTGTAGTAGTTGGTGCAGTTATTGGAATGATCGTTATGTCATTTACAAAGAAACCATTAAATAAATAAGATTGTAAATAACCATTTACAATAAATTAATTCCTCATATTTTCATAAGCAATATTTATAATAAGTAAACAGAGATTGTGAAATTTTGCAATCTCTGTTTGCTATTTTGATAAAACAATGATATACTAGATAAGATTTTAGAAATCAAAGACAGTTCATTCGTACCATCCTGTCTATAAACAAAACTAGGACTGAGAAGAAGATTTTCAGGATACAGGTACGCGTGCTTGTATCCTTTTTTGATTGAAAATATATGTAGAAGGGAAAGAAGAAAATGTATCAGTTAACAACACATGCATCCTTTGATTCAGCTCATTTTTTATCGGGTTATGAAGGAAAATGCAGCAATATCCACGGTCACCGCTGGAAATTAGAAGTTACCGTACAAAGTGAAACATTAGAACAGACAGGGCAGATTCGAGGAATGGTTGTCGATTTTGGACAGTTAAAAGATGATATCAAAAAATTAGCAGATGAGTTTGATCATAGTCTGATCATAGAAGATGGAACATTAAAAGAGAAGACAGTAGAAGCATTGAAAGAGGAAAATTTCAAAATGATCTTCGTAGATTTTCGTCCAACTGCAGAGAGTTTTGCAAAATATTTTTATGATAGAGTGAAAGAAATCGGATATGATGTCAAGTTAGCGAAAGTTTATGAGACACCAAATAATATGGCAGCATATGGGGAGTAAATGAGATGGAAACATTTAAAGTAGTCGAAACCTTTGTAAGTATCAACGGAGAAGGAAAGAAAGCTGGTCGTCTTGCTATGTTTATCCGATTGAAAGGATGTAACTTAAACTGCTCTTACTGTGACACAACATGGGCAAACAAAAGAAATGCAAAGTGTGAACTTTTAACAGCGCCACAGATCGTAGAAAGAATTAAAGAGGCAGGAGTAGAACTCGTTACATTAACTGGTGGAGAACCACTTCTTGATGAAAATGTATCAGAACTGATCGGAAGTATCTTAATGATGCCAAAAGTTGAGATTGAGATTGAGACAAACGGAAGTGTACCGATCAAATATTATAAAGAAAGAGATAACAGATTGACAATGACAATGGATTATAAACTTCCATCCAGCAACATGGAAGAGAGTATGTGTCTTGAAAATATGGAATATTTAAAACCATGGGATGTTGTCAAATTTGTTATTGGAAGCAGGGAAGATTTAAACAGAGCAAAAGAAATCATCGAAAGATTCAGCCTGTGCCAGAAGGCGATCGTATATTTCAGTCCTGTATTTGGCAAGATCGAACCAGAAGAAATCGTTGAATTTATGAAAGAAAACAAGCTTAACAAAGTCAGATTCCAGATTCAGATCCACAAAGTCGTATGGGATCCTGACAAGACAGGCGTTTAGTACTAATTTATTATGGGAGGAAATACTATGGCAATCGATAAAGAAGCGATCAAGGAACACGTAAGAGGAATCCTTGTTGCACTTGGAGATGATCCAGATCGTGAAGGATTAAAAGAAACACCAGATCGTGTCGCAAGAATGTATGAAGAAGTCTTTGAGGGAATGAATTATAGTAATCATGAGATCGCACAGATGTTTTCAAAAACATTTGAAGATGATCTAAGTGTCAAAGACCACAAAGATATGGTGATCGTAAAAGATATAGATATCTTTAGCTATTGCGAACACCATATGGCATTAATGTATGATATGAAAGTTTCTGTGGCATATCTGCCAAAAGATAAAGTATTAGGACTTAGCAAGATTGCAAGAATCTGTGACATGGTTGGAAAGCGCTTACAGCTTCAGGAAAGAATCGGAAGTGATATCGCAGAGATCATCATGGAAGTTTCAGGAAGTGAAGATGTAGCCGTTTATATCGAAGGGTGCCATAGCTGCATGAGTGCAAGAGGAATCAAAAAACAAAATGCTAAGACAGTGACAACAACACTTCGTGGAGCATTTGACACAGATTCTACATTAAAATGGCATTTTATGATGCAGGCAGGAAAATAAGAAAAGGAGATAAGCAAAATGGCAAAACCAAACAAAGCCGTTGTTGTATTCAGCGGTGGACAAGACAGCACAACATGCCTTTTCTGGGCAAAGAAGAAATACGATGAAGTGATCGCACTTTCATTTAACTACGGGCAGAGACATTCCAAGGAACTTGAATGTGCCAAGAAGATCTGTAAAGAACACGGGGTAGAACATCATATCTTAGATATGGAACTATTAAACCAGTTAGCACCAAACTCTTTAACAAGAGTAGACATGGAAGTAGATCATGAAGCACCAAAAGAAGGAACACCAAATTCATTTGTTGATGGAAGAAACATGTTATTCTTAACATTTGCAGCTGTTTTTGCAAAACAAAGAGGAATTCATGTATTAGTAACCGGTGTTTCCCAGAGTGATTTCAGTGGATACCCAGACTGTCGCCATGTCTTTATCTCATCCCTAGAGACAACATTAACACTTGCCATGGATTATGAGTTTGAAGTGATCACACCACTGATGTGGATTGACAAGAAACAGACATGGGAGATGGCTGACAAATTAGGTGTTTTTGATATCGTAAGAAATGAAACTTTAACATGCTATAATGGAGTGATGGGTGATGGATGCGGAGAATGCCCAGCATGTAAGTTAAGAAGACATGGATTAGAGGAATATTTAAAAGTCCGTGGACATAAATAAGAATATACAAAAGAGAAAAAGGATCTTGTAATTGTACAAGGTTCTTTTTGCTATTTATACATATGAATAAATGAAAAAAAGTTGCAAGAAAGCATTGATAAAATTTTAACAATAGTGTACTATGTATTTGTAGCGAAACAATCGATTGAAATCGGATATTCAGATATATGAGGATAAGTTCAATTTCGGTCATCCAGGTAAAAGGAGATGTAGTTATGGCAAGATTTACATTACCAAGAGATTTATACTTCGGAGAAAACGCATTAGAGACACTAAAAACAATCAAAGGAAACAAAGCAGTATTATGCCTAGGCGGCGGATCCATGAAACGTTTTGGATTTGTTGACAAGGTTGTTGGATATTTGAAAGAAGCTGGAATTGAAACAAAACTGATAGAAGGAATCGAACCAGATCCATCTGTAGAAACTGTTATGAAAGGTGCCAAAGTGATGCAGGAATTTGAACCAGACCTGATCATCGCAATGGGTGGAGGATCACCAATTGATGCAGCAAAGGCAATGTGGGTATTTTATGAGCATCCACAGACAACCTTTGATGACATCAAAGATCCATTTACAATCCCACCACTTCGTAATAAAGCAACATTTATCGCAATTCCATCAACCTCAGGAACAGCAACAGAGGTAACGGCATTCTCAGTAATTACAGATTACAGTACAGGAATCAAATACCCATTGGCTGATTTTGAGATCACACCAGATGTAGCGATCGTAGATCCATCATTGGCAGAGACCATGCCACAGACATTAACAGCACATACAGGAATGGATGCATTAACTCATGCAATCGAAGCTTACGTTGCAGGATTACATTCTCCATTCTCAGATCCGTTAGCGATCCATGCAATCGAGATGATCTTTGATAACCTGAAAGCATCTTATGAAGGGGACATGCAAGCAAGAGGAAACATGCATATCGCACAGTGCCTGGCAGGAATGGCATTTTCTAACGCACTGCTTGGAATCGTACATTCCTTAGCCCATAAGACAGGAGCAGTCTTTGATACAGGACACATTCCTCATGGATGTGCAAATGCAATCTATCTTCCATATGTCATCCAGTACAATGCCAAAGTCTGTGAAGACAGATTCGCAATGATCGCAAGAAAATTAGGACTTCCTGGAGTTACAGATAAGGCATTAACTTTATCACTGATCAAAGCGGTAGAAGATTTGAGAGCAAGTCTTAATATTGTATCTAATCTGAAAGATTTCGGAGTAAATGAAGAAGAATTTATTGAGAAGAAACATATGATCGCAGAGAGAGCAGTTGGAGATGCTTGTACGGGATCTAATCCGAGAGAAACATCTGTTGAGGATATGGAGAAGATATTGGAATGTATTTATTATGGTAAGGATGTGACATTTTAAATTTTGATTTGTGAGTTGGCCAACTGTAGATTTCGAGTATATGATAAAAAATAAATAAGCAACCGAACGCGATGCGGTGGAATTTTGCTCATATTTTGAACAAATCGCTGATCCGTCCAATTTTCTACGAAAACTCGCTCTGTAGTTTTGTCTAAGACCAAAGTCTTTGAAGCTCAGACATTCGTCCAATTGGGCTGCGAATTTATTCAAAATATGGCAAAATTCCAATGCATCGCGTTCGGTTGCTTATTTATTTTTTATCATATACCTGAAGTCTATAGAGTGGACAATTCACAAGATTGGAAAATTTAAGGTGGTGTGTATGTTTTACTGTATTGGCTTGTATATTTAGTTAATTGATAACTGAAAATTTTCTCTTTTTAAGTCTCGTAGAAATTAAGTTAACGTGAATTTAAAATTAAGATTTTCAAAGACAGAGGAATGGTAAATATAAGATACAAAATGCCAATTTAGTTCCCGACAAACAGAAATTTGCAAGGAAAGAACTGTTGTTTTATATTACTTCGATTGGAATCCTTTAAACTATCACATGCATCAAAGACTTCGTCAAATCACAATTTACAGATGAATAGACGAAGTCAGCAAAATAATGTATAATAAGAACCAAAATAAGGAGGAAGCCAACTTATGGGAAGATATCTAAATAGTTCAACTCCATATGCATTATATCAAGGTGAAGCAAATCAGCCATACTTTGTAGATAAATCATTATTGCTGACAGAATTGTTTCCTGTTTTGGATGCAGGAAATCAGCATATTTGTATCACAAGACCAAGACGTTTTGGAAAAACGATCATGGCTAATATGATTGCAGCATTTTTGAGCAAAAAAGTGGATTCAGATTCGATTTTTGGTAAACTAAAGATTGCTGACAATTCAAAATATAAAGAATACAGAAATAAATATAATGTAATTTCTATCGACTTCAGTAAGATATCAAGATCCTGTGATTCATATGCTGACTATATAGGAAAAATCGAAACCACTTTAATCAGAGATTTGAAAAAAGAACATCCACAGATTGAAGTTTATGAAGATGATTCGGCAGCGGATATTTTAGAGACGATTTTTGAAGAATGTGGTCAGGAACGCTTTGTTTTTGTTCTGGATGAATGGGATTTTATTTTTCATAAAGATTTTATTACCGAAGAAAATAAAAAGCAGTATATCCAGTTTTTGAGTAATTTATTAAAAGACCGTCCATATGTTCAAATGACTTATATGACAGGAATTCTTCCGATTGCAAAATATTCTGATGGATCAGAATTAAATATGTTCGATGAGTATGATATGGCATGTAAGGAAAAATACAGTGAATATTTTGGGTTTGTGGAAGAAGAAGTAGATCAGCTTTATGATATTTATAAAAGGATAACAAAGAATCCAAAGATTTCAAGAAATGAATTAAAAGAATGGTATGATGGATATCGTGCGGCAGCAGGAGAGTATTTATATAATCCAAGATCAGTTGTCTGTGCATTAAGAGATAATCAACTGGCAAACTACTGGACAAGTTCAGGGACTTATGATTCTGTTTTCACTTATATTAAAGGGAATATAGCAGATGTAAGAAATGATCTTGTATTAATGGTTGCAGGAGAACATGTCCCAGCAAAAATGCAGCAATATGCAGCAACAGCAAATGAATTGCATACGAAAGACCAGATTTATTCGGCAATGGTTGTTTATGGATTGTTGACTTATGAGGATGGAAAGGTATTTATTCCAAATAAAGAGTTGATGGATAAGTTTGATGAATTACTGTTATCGAATCAACAATTAGGATATGTATATCGATTGGCAAGAGAATCTCAAAGAATGTTTCAAGCAACGATTCATGGAGATACAGATACCATGGAAGAAATACTTGAATATGTTCATGATACAGAAGTACCTATTTATTCGTATAATAGTGAAGTAGAATTATCGGCGATTATAAATTTAGTATATCTTTCTGCAAGAGATGAATACCGTGTTGAGAGAGAAGATAAAGCAGGAAAAGGATTTGTAGATTTTATCTTTTATCCAAAAAGAATTGATATGCCGGGAATTATTTTGGAACTAAAAATAGATCATACACCACAAGAAGCAATAGAGCAGATTAAAGAAAAGAATTATCAATTAAGATTCCAAGGAAAAATTGGAGAATATCCAGTATATGACGGAAGTATATTAGCAGTTGGAATCAGTTATGATAGAAAAACGAAGAAGCATAATTGTGAAGTGGAAACGTTATAAATAAAAAGGATACACAATCAATAGGATGTTAACAAAGGGATTTGATTGTGTATCCTTTTTTACTATAAATTTTCTCATATATATTGACACAATTATAAAAAAGGTATATCATAACTGTACTATATGAAATGGTACAGTTAATACAATTCATACAGTAAAAACAATAAGGAAAGAGGCGATAATTTTAATATGAAAGGCAGAAAGGTGATTATCATCTTGTATAGTATCGTACTGATCAGTACAAATATTTTGGCGTTTGTGATGTTCAGCAATTATTAGATGACACATAAGCTTTTTCAAAAGAGGGTGGCAGAGATTCAATACAGCCAGCAGGCAATAGGAAGACTGACAGATGTCCAAGAAGATTTGATAAAGTTTGCAAAGAAAAATCATATATCAATTATGAAATATGAATTCTTAAGTGGAAAGGAATTAGCAATCTATTCCACAGATGAACAAGCACTTAAGCACATGAAATTTCCATATAGTACATGGAAGATCAGAACATATTCATTTAAAGAATTGAGAAATGTTGGATGTGGGAATACTTTTTTTATGGATGATCATACGACTCCTCAGATTGAGAAGAAATTAAAGCGTCAATTTTCAACATACGGGAAAGTGGAATTCTATACAAATGAAGAAAAAATAGAACTGATCAATAATCTGTCACCAGTATATCTGATAGGATTTGGTGTCCTGTTTTTGATCATAGGATTTACAAGTTATTATGTATCATCGAGAAAGAAACTGGCATTAATGAGATACTGGGGATATTCGAATGCTTCGGCTATTTGGAATATTAATAAAGATATCATAAAATTTTTATCCATTAATGAAATCTTATGGTTGATCTTATGGCTGGCTGCAGGTTGGAAATTTGAAGGTTTGCAAAATATATGGCAATACTTTCGGACATATCTTCTCTGCAATATGGGAATTAATACAGCAATCTTTATTATGGCAGTTCTTATGAACTATCTAGTCATTTATTTCCAAACGTCGATTAGTCATGTAAAAGGAAAAAACTTTTTTACTGGAACAAAACAAGTTTCTTATATGATTTTGACAAGTATCTTTTTTGCGTTGCTTATGATTTTGAGCAACACAGCAAATGATATGCAACGACTGCAAAGAAAAGAAAAAGCATTGGAATATTGGGATAACACAAAACACATTTACACAATAAATTTTAGGGGATATGATAACTCAGTCACAGATTTATCCAAAGAACAGAAACAGATTAATGATGAATTATCCAGATTTTATCAAGAAGGAATCAAAGATATGCAGGTATTTTTGATGAATTCAGATAATTATGCAAAGGAAGCGGATGGAAAAGGTGGCTGGACATATGCATATCAATATAAAGGTACAAAAGAAGAGCAGATATGTTCACCTTATGGGAGAAGTGTAAGGATTGATGAGAATTATTTAAAAAGAAATCCAATAAAGACTTGTAATGGAAAATCAGTCAAAAAACAGATAGAACATAAGAAAAATACACTAAACCTCCTGGTTCCAGAGCAATATAAGAAATATGAGAAAAAGATCATAAAACAATATAAAGATGAATTTTATTTTCAAAAAGTTACGGTAGATAATGACTATCGAAAGGCATTGAAGCAACCGAAAAATCTTTTAAAAAAGAAGGAATTAGCAGTTCACATTATTTATGTAAAAAGGAATCAAAGCTATTTTACTTATGATTCGAATACAGGAAATGATAAAAATCAGATCATAGATCCAATCGCAGTACTATTTTACGCTGATCGTATGGATTCATCGAATATTGCATTTATGTATCCAGGGGAACTGGCTCCAGGAAGTGTTTATTTCGAAGATAATTCCAGAGAACAGGGACATGCTTTTCGAAAAGTAGAGGAGTTGGAGAAGAAATTAAATATCTATCAATTTAATTCTACAACAAATGTTTATGGAATGGCAGCAGATCAACTAGTAAAGATCCAGCAAAAAGTAATATATCAAGGTGTAATTTTGGCAGCAATTATTCTCTGTTCCATTATATTTATAACAATTTCAATTTACGGTTACTATTATTCAAAACGACAGAAATTAATGATGCAGTCTCTCTTTGGATATCATTATCTGGAGTCGGTGAAAGAAATTTTGATCGTATTTGGAATGATCAATATAGGCACGACATTCGTTGTATATGCGATCAAACATAATCAGATCGTATGGTATTTTATGATTTTTGCATGCATCATAGAATTTATCATCACAAAAATAGAGTATGATCACTTAAATCAGAAAAATTTGGAAGAAAGAATCATAAAAGGAGAGCAGAATTGATGATAGAATTAAAAAATATTTGCAAAACTTTTGGAAAGCATGAGGTGCTAAAAGATTTTTCATTACAGATCAAAAAGAATGAATTTGTAGCGATCATAGGAGAAAGTGGTGCAGGAAAAACAACAATTTTAAATATAATCTCCATGTTAGAACAACCTGATGCAGGGGAAATTGTGATTAATGAGAATAACCATTTTACAAAGAAGGAAATTCAAAATCTAAGAAGATATGTATTTGGATATATTTTTCAAAACTATGTTCTAATAGAAGAAGAGACCGTTAAAGAAAACCTGTTGATATCCAAAAAATATCGGAAAAATTTTAAAGAACAAGAATTAGAAGAAGTGATGTATAAAGTTGGATTACCAAAAGAATATTTAGACCATAAAGTCTATGAATTAAGCGGTGGAGAACAGCAAAGAGTTGCAATTGCAAGAACGATGCTAAAACCATGCGAAATTATATTAGCAGATGAACCAACAGGAAACTTAGATGCTCATAATAAAGAAAAAGTAATCCAGTTATTCCAACAAATGAAAACAGAAGGAAAAACAATCATTTGCGTGACACACGACGAAGAAATGGCAAAGAAAGCAGATCGCATTATTTGTTTACAGAAAGAAAGAGGTTAGGAAAAATGAAAGGTGTTTTATTAGCGTTTTTAAATGTATTATTAATTTTATTTACAGTATTGGTGCACAAGATTATTTTTAGAGTTTTGGGATTAGGATATGACAGTCTTGTATTATATTGGGGATTGTTTGTTTTGATATTCTTTATATTTGATGTAATCTTGAATTCGCTTTTTATAAAAAATGCTTAGGATGGAAAAGGAGACTTTATGGAGCTACAATTTACTGGATGCACAAAAAGAAAAAAGAATATATCATTCATATAGTTTCTGGCTTATAGTGGTGCTTCATTACAACTTTCTGTTTGTCGGAAACTTTCTTAGAATCCTGCAACCTAGATTCAGCATACCCTCTGTCTTTGAAAATCTTAATTTTAAAATCACGTGTCTTTGGTGTATAAATAAAAATATAAATATCGATAGGGTCCGAAAAACGCCGTCAATGGAATTCGTTTTTCGGACCCTATCGATATTTATATTTTTATTTATACTCAATACAC
>NZ_JAGTTT010000059.1:0-4519 GCF_018223505.1 Anaerostipes sp. Marseille-Q3525 | reverse complement strand
TTATAATATTATATTCCAAATTATTCTTATCTCCCTTATAGCTAATAATTTCTTGACTCACATTATCATTATCTAAATAATCATCAGTGTTTCTATTTACAACGCATAGCCATATACCATACACCATAATGCAACTTAAAATTATTCCAGAAAATATAATTAAAATTTTTTTCATAAATCAAACCTCCCTATTTATTATTTAATCACTGTAAAATATTATATGATATAAGTGTCAAAAGTATAAATTGTGTTTGTACTTGCACAAATAAGCAATTTATACTTATTGACACGCTCATCATTATATATTACCAAATAATTATATCTAATATATTCTATGCTCTGTTGGATCTGAATTTAATACATATGGATGTTTTTTCAAATATGCTTTTGAATATCGAGCATAATATGTATTTTTCACCTTATAAAACGATACTGATTCATATGATGCATAAATAGACGCTTTTGGTGCTAAGTCATGTATATTTTTAGCTACACTCTTATTACCCCCTTTTGCAGCTTTACATCCTAAGATTTTTATAAATTTTAATTGCGGTTTCTTTGTAAAATTTCTTTTCACCAATGATTTCTTTAAATCTATTGTCTGTCTACGCATAAAAATCTTTCCATATCCATTTTTAAATCCTGTATGAATATACATATATAATGCTACAATTTTTGAATTGATTTTTCCCCACGCTTTTTTAAAAGCCGCATTTGTATGTACAGCAAAAAATTTTACATTCTCATTTCTATAATATGGTGAATTCTTAGCTTGTTTTTTTAAATCATGTCCTGAATCATAATAAATGCATGCTAAACTTTTTGCTTTATGTCCACTAGGATCCACATAATTTACAGGATTACCGCTACAGTATCCATACAAGTTCTGTGAATCTAGATCGTCCTTTTCTCCTCGATAAGTATCCTCTGTTAAGAATCCTCCATCTTCTGGATTATAATACCTTGCATTCAGATAATACAGCCCTGTACTCTGGTCATAGATTCCACCCGTATAACAAACCTCATTCTCTGCTTTGTTATCTCCGTTGATCGTTGTCTCTCCAAAGTCTGTATACCGGTATGTTGCATCGGCACTTCCATCTTCTTTTACAAGACTTGTGGTACTTCCCTGGATATCTTTATGATACAACAGATAGTCTGTATGGTCACTTCCATATCTCTGTGTTGCAAGGATATTTCCATCGGTTCCGATCAGATTCTGAGATGTCTGACTGTTATCTCCATCGGTTGTATAGGAAACTACTCCGTCCTGATAGTAATAGTTCGTTGTTTTGCTTCCTTCCACTTTCTGGATCCTCTGTCCGTCTCCGTTATAACGGTTCTGCTGGATCACGGCTGTTTTTCCATTGACTTTGGTTGTCTGTACCTGAAGATCCTTATAGATCTTTGTTCATGTCAGGGTATGGATCACGGCAGTTTCTTATCCATAAGAAGTTTCTGTTGTTTTTGTTGTATTGTCTGCTTTTTCCTTTGTGGTAGTCACTTCTCCTGTATTCTGGTCGATACTTGAAACTTCTCTTCCTATCGGGTCATAGGAGGTTGTATCTTCCTGTGGCACTTTTCCCTGAATATCATTAAGGTACCGTAGCCCTTATGAAATCTGATTCTAAAATTTATTATGATTATTCTAGTTACTTTTCTGATTTTTCTATGTTTTCATTTTTATTGCATCTCTTTTTTCTTTTCTGACTTCATAAGGTCTACGGCTCAAACGTCTTTACTAATTATGCTACCATAGTAAGCTTTGTAATATAAAATATATTGCATCATTCAAGTAGCCTTCAATCTAGTACTCCTTGTGCAGCTTTATTTTTCTGGAAAATAGTAATCATCCTCATCTAATTTTACTTTTTTTAAAATAAAATAATTTGGATATTCTTTAAATCCCGGCAATGTTGATTTATACTTTTTCATTACATTTCTTGCCTTTTTCCAACTTCCAAAATATCCAATTGTTAATAAGTTCCCCTCATCTCTATATGTTAGTTGATATACATACATTGTATCACCTCATTCCCTAAAAATTTCTTTCCATCCAAAAATTTCTATTTGATATCTTTGCCTTAAAAAATTCAACATATCTTCATAAATATTTGCTTCATATTGAATTTTTCCCTGTTGTTTATCTAAACAATACATTTGTCCACTCTCAATATTTTTCAAACATAAAAATTTTTCATGATCATAATAATAATCCATAGTTCCTTGATATACTTTCATTTCTTCTTGATTTCTTATTTTTATATTATGATTTTCTGGATCACCTTCTTTTTCTTTCTCAATTACATAACCATTCAGAAGCTCGATTATAAAATATGACATTGTTGCTCTCCAAAATCCTTCTTTCCACCAAGGCTTATTTATTTCAAACTCAGAAATCTCCAAAAATTCATCTTTACCTTTAAATCTTGGTTGTTTCAAAAATTTTTTTCTTCCTGCCTCCGCCTTTTCTTGTGATGAATATACAGCAATAATTATTTCATCATCATTTTCTGGATTTTCATCATAATATGAAAAAAACAATTCATAAACCATCATAATTTTTCACCTCCCATAATATATTTAAACTTTATAATTTACTTTAATGTCTATCCGCCCATTTTCTAATTTTACTATAATCTCTTCCCTGCTCTCCTTTCTTTCTCCATTTTCCTTTTCCATAATGTTCATTCATCTTTCTAGTTGCATAAGCATTTCCATTTTCTCCTTTTTTCAATGGCTCTTTATCCAACCAACTTGGGACGTCTGTTGATCTTTCTTTTTGGTATTACTTTTTGCTTTACTTTTACTATGCATTATTCTATTAGCTGCTCTCCACGTAAGCCATATGGATATTTTAGTTTTAAAAGTAACTCTTCTTCCTGCATATCGTGTCTTTATCCTTCGTCTTTTCCAAGTTGAATATGATACATAAAATACTACTCTTCCTGCAACTACTTTTACTAATGTATATAATGCCACTGCATAGTGACCACTAGGATCAACATGATTTATTGGATTATTCGCACAATATACATATAAATGTTGTGTATCAGGTTTATCATTTTCTCCACGATAAGTATCCTCTGTCACAAACCTTCCATCTTCCGGATTATAATACCTTGCATTCAAATAATATAATCCTGTACTCTGATCATAGATTCCTCCAGTATAGCAAACTTCATTCTCTGCTTTGTTATCGCCATTGATCGTTGTTTCCCCAAAGTCTGTATACCGGTACGTTGCATCGGCACTTCCATCTTCTTTTACAAGACTTGTGCTACTTCCCTGGATATCTTTATGATACAACATGATACAACAGATAGTCCGTATGGTCACTTCCATATTTCTGTGTTGCAAGAATATTTCCATCGGTTCCGATCAGGTTCTGGGATGTCTGGCTGTTATCTCCATCGGTTGTATAGGAAACTACTCCGTCCTGATAGTAATAGTTCGTTGTTTTGCTTCCTTCCACTTTCTGGATCCTCTGTCCGTCTCCGTTATAACGGTTCTGCTGGATCACGGCTGTTTTTCCGTCTTTGTCGGTGACAGATACTTTGCTTAAGCGGTTCTCTGCATCATAAGTATAGGTTGTGACATTTCCATTGACATCATATGCAGTCTCATTGATGATCGTATCTTTTCCTGTGGTGATACTGTCTCCATCGACAACCGGCTGGCTGATCGTATGGGTTGTTTTTCCTTCTTTGTTGTATAACGTCAGGGAGATCTTTCCTTCTCCATCGGTGCTGCTTCCAAGGGTAACCGCTGCGATCTCTTTTCCATCGTCAGTAAAGACATGATCCGTATAGATACCGCTGCTTAAGCTACGGACTGCATTGCCTGCATGGTCTGTCCATGTCTTGTCTGTCACGGTTCCATTACGAACTTAAGTTACCGTATCCCTTATGAAATCTGATATTTTTATATTATTAGATTTATCGTTATTATTCTAGTTACTTTTCTGATTTCACTATGTTTTCGTGTTTTATTGCATCGCTTTTTCTTGTTTTCTGACTTCATAAGGTCTACGGATCAAATGTCCGTTGTGATTACGAGCACTTAAATTCATAAATTATAACCAATCATATTCCAGGATCAAATTCTGCAATATAAAATATTGCATACCGTTTTACTATCCAACGATCTAAAATTCCTCCTGTTTCTTTATCTATAGGATATGGTTCCATAATATATGCTCTTTGTTTCCTGACTTCTAAATCTTTATGCTCTACATTATCACGTCTTAAATGTCCTGTTATTGCCTCTTTCGGACATCCATATAACAATATACTAAAACGAACAGCACCTTTTTCCGTCATAAAACTATACATCAAACAACTAATAATAAAGATATAACAGATAGTTTTTACAATTTTTTTCTTAGATTTGATCATATTTATATTCCGCCTTTCTGCGCAAGGCACCAATGTGTCATGAAACATATTGGTTAACCTTCACTTTTTATTTTTTATTCTCATTACCTCTGATATTATTTATCTATAAGACTGACATACTA
>NZ_JAGTTT010000058.1:0-4542 GCF_018223505.1 Anaerostipes sp. Marseille-Q3525 | reverse complement strand
CACCAGAAAACTATAACTTCCAGTGCTTTTTATCGGTTTTCTTTCTATTTTGTTTTCCCGTCCATCTCATCTAATAACTGTGCGATCTTTGACACAAACAGATCAAATGCCACATCATTCTTTCCACTGTTGATCACAATATCAGCTTTTGCTCTTGTCGGCTCTACATACATGTAATGCATTGGTTTGACCGTTGCCAAATACTGATCGATGATTCCATGGAGGTCTCTTCCTCGTTCTTCTACATCTCGCAGGATTCTTCGAAGAATTCGCTCATCTGCATCTGCTTCAACGTATACCTTGATATCTAACAGATCACGGATTCGCTCATCTGCCAATAGTAAGATTCCTTCAACTAAAATGACAGGTTTGGGTTCAATTGTGATGATCTCATCAGAACGATTATGCTGATTATAATCATAAACTGGACATTCCACAGTTTTTCCTGCTTTTAACTGTTTGAGATGTTCCACAAGAAGATCTGTTTCCAGAGAATCAGGATGATCATAATTGACTGTCACACGCTTCTCAAATGGAATTCCATCCTGTCTGCGGTAATAATTATCATGATAGATCACTGTGACATCATCACCAAAATATTTTTTAACTCTGTTTGTAAATGTAGACTTTCCGGAACCGGAACCTCCGGCAATTCCTATAATTATACTTTCCATGGCATTTACCTCGTGATGCCGAACTCTTCCGGCATAAATCTTGGACAAATATTTTCTGATGTACAAATGACGGTAGATGCAAGTCTTGTACCGATCGCGCATGCTTCTCTTAATGTCTTTCCATAAGTCAGCCCAATGCACACACCTGAGAAAAATGCATCTCCAGCTCCTGTTGTATCAACAACATCTACCTTTAATGCTGGATAAACTCCGCATTCTCCGTTCTGATCAGCATAAACAGCACCTTCGCCACCCATTGTAACGACCATCTTTGGAATCTTTGCAGATTTGATACGTTCTGGAAGAACTTTGGATAATTCTTCTGCACTCATTTCCTCATAATCTTCAGAAAATAGGATTCCTGCCTCCTGCTGATTACATACGAAACATTCAATTCTTCGAATGAAATCTCTTCTCTCAATCGCAATTGTCATATTCGATACGATCGCATAGACTTTCTTTCCATATTTTTCTGCATAATGAAATGTTTTTTTCACGATCTCACGGTCAATATCAATTTCGATTACGATACTGTCTGCATCTTTAAAGATCTCGTCTCCATATTCATCAAGAATCTGTTCAATTGGTCCGTGATCTGGTCGTTTGGAAATGGACGCTACCACATCTCCTTCATGGTCAAAAACTGCAAGCCATGTTCCCATTCCATTTTTTACTTTTTTCATATATTTTGTATTGACTTTATGACGATCTAATTTGCGGATGACATCTTCACCCATTGCATCATCGTCAACAGAACTTACAAATGTTGGCTCTAATTCTACATTCGCAATGTCTTCCGCAACGTTACGGCCAACCCCACCATGAATCTGTGCGATCGTTCCCGCGTTTCTCCCATATGGGATATAAGGGGATGTAGAAAACCCCTTAATATCTATAAATACATCTCCGATTACTACAATTCCCATCGTGTATTTTATCTCCTTTGTTATCTTTGTCCTTTATCATATGGTATTCCCTCTGCCTTCGGTGCTCTTGATTTCTTAGAGGAAACTGCGAGTACAAGCAAGGAAATATGTTGATTTTCCAGCCCCATTTTTTCCTAGAAGTGCGTGAATCTCACCTTTCTTTAACTGAAGTGTGATATTATCATTCGCAACAATTCCGGGGAAACGTTTGGTAATATTCAGCATTTCAATTGCATATTAAGACATATTATTATTTCCTTCCATTTTTATTATTTGATCATACCCTGACGTTCGTTTAATTTGACAGATACTTTTGGCATCTGGTCTGTGCTGTTGTTAACTTTTCTCTTTCCATCGAAGATCTCAGCAACAAGCTTCTTATAATCGTTAACCCCAAAGTTCTTATTCCACTGTGTTGTATCTTCTGGAAGTCCAACATAGTTCTTAGACATATCATCTTTAGACACCAGTCCTAAGTTCTCAACTTGTCCTACATGATCTTTCCATGTTCCATCAAAGATAATGGAATCTAATCGGGCATTCACTGTTGCTGTAACTGTAAAATGTAAGTTTGTGTCAATCGAAAAAGAAAAATAGTATAAGAAGTCTTTTCTTGCACCATTTTTCTTTTTGTTAACATTCTAAATGTATTTTATAACATCTCAATAAAAGCTGCCATTCTTGTATTGATCTGTTCAATATCCGCCTGTGAATAATCCGTTTCAACCACTGTATATGGTATTCCTTTTTTATCTTTCACTAATTTCTTAACGATTGCCGTTTCTACATTATATGTATGACACGCCTGAAGAACAAGATCTACAACCCCATCTACATGGAAATCATCAATCAATTCATCTAACAGATCCATGCTTTTTTTATTCGGAGACATACAGAAACATCAAATATTTAAATTTTTTCTTGAAAGTGCATCATATACATCTGGTTTTTCTTCATCTCCCATTGAAAGTGTTTTCATCCCCGTACATTTTAAAAAACATACAACAACCCCGCCATTATCTTCAATCGCACGAATAACTTTCAAGGCTGCTCCTCCAGATGGAGACCCTGTCACAAGGATTCTTGGTTTCTTTCCGATATTCTTTCCTTCTTTGTATTCTTTTTCAATCTTATCTGTTACTGCATTGATTCGGTCCTCAAGTCCTTCTGTATTGATGTCAAAACCACTTCCATAAACAGTATTGATCACATCTAATCCATTAACTGGTGCCGGATCATTTGCCATGACATACTGAAGACGTCTTAATGCTTTATTGATTCCATTTCTTAATTTAATCTGATGAAGAACCGCTTCATCTGTAATCGTTGTCTCAAATTTATCTTCTAACACTTTTTTGAAACGAAGTAATTCTTTTTTATATAACTGAATTCCATCTTCTGTCTGACAATTTGGTAATTCTACGACATGAACTGGTTTAAAATCAGCAAGCATTTCATACATCTTTTTCTTTCCGTCACATGTTGTTTCTCCGACAACTAAATCAGAAAAATAGAAAAATGGACATTTATCAGTTTTGGCAAATCCATAACTTGATTTAATCAATGGACATAGATTTCTTGGAAGATCTTTTTCTGCATCCGCAATTGTTTCATCAGATACGGAACATAGTCCGACAACTGCTGCACCCATAGCATTTGGAATCTCTCTTGGCAGATAAGTACAAAATACTCCAACCACTGGAATATCTTTTTCTTTAATTTCTTTGATCGCCAGAAATGAATTTTTCCGCTGTTCTGCAAACTCCTCAAAAATTTCTGGTAACTCTTTCTTTAATTCAATCATTGTTTCAATTTCTCCTTTAAATAAAAATTATCGTTTCTTTTTTTGGATACCTAATACGGCAGCTCCGATTGCTCCTGTGTATTGACATAATGGATCGGTTGCTACTTCCTTGATCCTTAAATGTCTAGCTAATGACTGTTTCATCACATCAAACTGTGCTAGTCCACCTGAGAAAAATACCTTTGGATTCACTGGTGCCAGTTTTTGTGCAAATGCCGCAGTTCTTTGACAAATAGACTCTACACAGCCAAGGACAATATCTTCTGGCGGGATATCCTGGGCCAGTAACCCAACAATCTCACTTTCCGCAAATACAGCACACATACTATTAATCTTTGCAGGCTTGGCATCTTTTACAAAAATATCGATTTTGTCAATCTCACTTTCTACCCGTTTCATTGTCATCTCTAAAAAACGTCCGGTTCCTGCTGCACATTTGTCATTCATTAAGAAATCTGTGACACAGCCAAGGTCATCAATCGTGATTACTTTACTGTCCTGTCCGCCAATATCAATGATCGTATTACAATCTGGATTCATAAAAAATGCCCCTGCAGCATGACAGGTAATCTCTGTAATCTTAAAATCTGCTTGCTCTAACAGATTTCTTCCGTAGCCTGTTGTTACGACTACATCAATCCTTTCCTTTTCATTTATCATATCTAGATAAAGTTCTTCTAAAGATTTCCTTGGACTGATCGATGTTGGAATCATCTTCGTCTTTATGATATGATCATCTTTGAATAAGACAGCTTTTGTCATAGATGAACCTGAATCCAAGCCTAAACTTATCACTTTTTTACGCACTCCTTTTTGATAAAAATTCTTTGTAAATTTTATCATGGAAACATCCTTACTGCAAGAATTCCTTTCGAACTGTATGTGTTCTTTCTATATGTAATAAGAATTAATACATAAGCCAAATTGGTTGATTTTCTTCTCTTTTTATAAGATAATACCTTTGGCAGATATCCCATTGAGTGAATCTGACCTTGTAATTAAGGAGATTATAAAGTTTGAAACAAAATAGTAGAGGACAGCCGAAAAACAAAGAACACGACAAATAAACCATCTATTAAGGTGGTTTTTGAAAGTAATATAGACACAACATTAATTAGCTAATAAAGATAGGTTCATC
>NZ_JAGTTT010000057.1:0-4922 GCF_018223505.1 Anaerostipes sp. Marseille-Q3525 | reverse complement strand
AGATAGTTCTTGTATGTTGTTTTGAAGGTATATCCTTTATATATAGATTTAATAATGAAATTCGAACATTCTTATAGATAAGGATGTTTTTTTTCGTTTATAACAAAGAATTTAAAGATATCAAGCAACGATTGTAACTAGAATCATAAATTCTTGCATGATATAATGAAAGCAGAAATAAACTGTGATCAAAAAAGGAGAGAAACGATGATTGCAAATTCAAGATGTATCGCATGTAATCTTTCAAAAAAAGAGCAAAAAATCCAAAAATATTCGGATGAAAAAAAGAAAAAAGCATTTATTCAGAAAGTTACCGGAATCTTATATAAATACGGGGATAAAGAATCAACACCAATGTTAGATAAGCGAATTCAGGACATTTATAATGAATATTATGAAGAAGAAACAGATTATAAGGCATTGAAACATAAATATAATCAATATATGTTGGAAAGAGAAGATGAGATCAGAGAACGATTAAAGGAAACAAAGAACATAGAAGATTATATTAAATATGTATGTGTTGGGAATTACATAGATTTTGGTGTAACAGGAAATATTGATGATCAGATGTTAGAAAATTTATTAAATAAGGTCAACGATCTGAATATATCAAAACAAGAAGTAAAATATCTGGAGGAAGAATTAAAAGATGCGAAAACTCTTTTGTATATCACAGATAATTGCGGAGAAATCGTTCTTGATAAGATTTTTATCGAAGAATTAAAGAAACGTTATAAAAATCTTGAAATCATAGTTATGGTAAGAGGCGGATTGGCAATTAATGATGCAACGATAGAAGACGCAGAAGAAGTGGGACTTACGAAGATTGTTTCTGTGATCAGCAATGGAGCTGCAATCACAGGAACCGTCAAGGAGCAATTAAGCAAGGAAGCAAGAAAATATCTGGACAGTGCAGATGTGATCATAGCGAAAGGAATGGGTAATTTTGAATCTATGTTTGAGGAAGGAATTAATCCATATTATTTATTCTTATGCAAATGCGAGCTATTCACAACGAGATTTGGTGTCCAGTTGTTTGATCCGATATTCTGCAAAGAAGAACGATTAGAAATAAAAAATAAATAAAAATCCAGATAAGAGATATAACCAAAAGGTTTAAACTCAATAACAAAGCGAGACTTCATAATAGGTCTCGCTTTTTTTATAATAGTAAGGAAATAAGCAATAAAGGAAGATAGGAAATCTTTGTTTTATTATTGTAATAAAAAGTCCAAAATGGAAATCAGATTTTTTATGATATTTACACAGATCAGGAAAAGAAAGATGATCCAGATAAAAGGAATACAGGATTATTTTTCTTTAAAGGAAAGGCCGGAGCAAAAACGGCATGTGAAGACTTGGCAAGAGCAATTGCTTTTTTGTATGAACATCAAAAAGAGATTGTCTGATGTTTATAGCACTTATGTTATTGATGCCTTATCAGATGGTAGGCAAAGAAGCCCATGAATGAATAGGAATGATCATGTTTTTCTTATTTATTTGTCAGCATATGATGAATCAAAAGTGGACAAGAAATATAAATAAAGGGAAATATTCATTTTTACGTATATGGCAAATAATATTAGTAATTTTTCTATTTCTATTTATGTTAGGATCGATGATCAGTGGAATTATTCTGTCAAGATATGTTTTTAAAAGTATAAGAATTATGGGAGTTGCAGTTCTTATGGAAAATGTACATATGATCTGTGCATATTGGAGATTTGTGATGATGGCATTACATCTGGGGTTCCATTGGAACATGTTTATAAATATGATAAAGAATAAAACAGAAAAATGGAAGAATTCGATATGGTTGGTTGTAAGAACCTTGACATATGGAATTGCTATATATGGAATTTTTGCTTTTATCAAACGAAAAATAGGTTTATATATGACTCTAAAAAGCCATTTTGTATTTTTTGATCCTACAGAAACACTAAGACTTTATATGCTGGACTATATATCGATGATGATTTTGTTTGTTTTGGTGGGTTATTATATTTGGAAATTAGATAAGAATGCAAGATATTATACAAGCACTCCTGAATTATTAAAGAAATATGTACAGATGGTGCCACCAGTCGATGACCAGAAATAAAACAAAATCATACATAAATGGAGGAAAAACATGAATATTTTATTTATCAACGGAAGTCCAAATAAGAATGGAAACACAAAAGCTTTAGCAGAAAAGATGCTGAAGGGAAAAGCATATGAAACATTAAATCTGACAGATTATAGAATTGGAAGTTATGGGCAAAATTTCCAAGATGATCAGTTAGATGAAGTAATTGATAAAATGAAAGCGGCAGATGTGATCGTAGTAGGATCCCCATTGTATTGGCATAATATCTGCGGTTCAGTAAGAAATGTATTAGACCGCTTTTATGGAAAAGTCGAACAGGAAGGACTGTCAGGAAGAACTTTATATTTCTTGTTCCAGGGAGCAACCCCAGAACAATGGATGTTAGAAGCCGGAGAATATACAATGAAACGTTTTGCTGGACTTTATGGAATGGAATATGGCGGAATGGCAACAAATGGCGATGAAGCATCAAAACTGTTCAAAGCATAATATGAGAAAAGCTTAGAAAAGGAACGTCGAAAGATACCGTAAAAACTCCGAAAGATTTTCCGTTAAAATACAATTATGAAACAGGCAAGAACAAAAAGCTAAGAAAGAGACAGGCGTCTGGAGTTTGCTTGAAGCAAAAGCTTTGGGAATCAGTGCAGTATGTGCAGGAATTTATTTTTGCTATGCAAATTCAACTTTCTATATTTTCTTGGATATTGGAACAGGAGTGGGACCATTTTTTTTAGGATTTTTAGTTTCACCTCTTGGATATCGAGGAATGTATCTTGCAATGGCAGGAATGACCATTTTATTTATGATATTCTTTTTGCCTTACTATTAAATTTCATACTAACTTGAATTATAAATTTTCGAATGCTATAATGCGATTATCGACATATGACGGAAATAAAAATACAATAAGGAGAAGATATTATGACAAGACCAACAAGATGTAGAAGAATATGTATGGAGCCAGCTTATGACAGCTTTTTTCCAGATGGAGTTTTGACAGGAGAAGAAGTCATTATGACATTAGACGAGTACGAAACAATACGTCTGATCGATCTTGAAGAATACACACAACATGAATGTGCAAAACAGATGAATATTTCCAGAACAACCGTAGCAGAGATTTATAAAAGTGCCAGATATAAGATGGCAGATAGCGTTGTGAATGGGAAGCAACTTCTGATCACAGGAGGTAATTATCAGTTTTGCGATGGCATGACATCACCTTTTTGTAAGAAACACTGTAACAGAGCAGTAAATTCCGTCGTCAGATCAGAAATTTTAAAAAAGGAAGGTAATAAAATGAGAATTGCAGTAACATACGAAGATGGAAAGATTTATCAGCATTTTGGACACACAAGCCAGTTTAAACTTTATGATATTGAAGATGGAAAGATTGTATCTACACAGATTGTTGATACGAATGGACAGGGACATGGAGCATTATCTGGTTTCTTATCACAGGGAGAAGTAGATGTACTGATCTGTGGAGGAATCGGCGGCGGAGCCCAAAGTGCATTAGCAGAGGCAGAAATTAAATTATATGGAGGCGTTTCAGGAGATGCAGATGAAGCTGTGAATGCTTATCTGGAAGGAAAACTTGATTTTAATCCAAATGTACAATGCTCTCATCATGCACATGAACATTCTTGTGGAGGACATCAGTGTGGTGAAGATAAACATGGATGTTCAGGAAATTAGAAAAACGATTTACTAGAATACATAATTGCTCTATAATAACATAATAGAAAGTTAATGAAATTCTCCGTCTGAAAATATAACAGATGGAGAATTTTGCATATACAAAAATATATTAGGAGAAAATAAATGAAAGAAAAACTAGTAATCATATTTCCAGGGATTGGGTATCATTGTGATAAACCGCTTTTATACTATGCAAAAAAGCTAGCAAAAGAACATGGTTATGAAGAAATTGTTTCATTAAAATATTCATATACAGGAAAAAATATCCGTGGAAATGAGAAAAAGATGCAGGAAGCATGTGATATTTTATACCAACAAGCCGAAAAACAATTAGAACTTATTGATTTTTCAAAATATGCAGAAGTAGTATTTATTTCAAAAAGCGTAGGAACTGTTATATCATCTTCATATGCACAGAAATATAAGATAAAATGTAAGCAAATTTTATACACACCATTGGAGCAAACATATAAATTTGAACATCCGGATGCAATCGCATTTCTTGGAACATCTGATCCATGGAGTAATACAGCAAGTGTAGAGAAGCTTTCGAGGAAGCAGAATGTACCAATATATATGTATGAAAATGCAGATCATTCACTAGAAACAGGAAATATTATAAGGGATATAAAGACGTTACAAGATGTAATGAAAAAGACAAAAGAATATTTGTGAAAAAATTGCTTGACATATGATATATGGCTATGATAATATAATCAACGTCGCTAAAATACGACGAAATGTGACATATCATAGATAAAAAAGTTCTTGACAAGAAGAATGTAAAATGATATTATATAGAAGTTACTGACGGAGAACGATCAGAACAATGTAAAATAAATATCATTAAAAAGTTCTTGACAGACAAGATCAGAAATGATATGATATAAAAGTTGTTGCAGAACGAAAGAGTTCAGAACAACAAAATAAATCAAAAAAGTTCTTGACAAACAAAAAGAACTGTGATAAAATGATAAAGCTTCTTATATACAAGAAGCAGATCAAAAAGATCTTTGACAACTGAACAATAAGACAACCTTGAAAATTCTAATGAATTTTTCAGATGATTTTAGTAAAAATCAACGAACGTTCTTTATAAGAACAGTAATAATAAGGATAAAGAAGCTAG